>CANBTK010000483.1 GCA_947372365.1 Flavipsychrobacter stenotrophus
GTATAGGCTTAAAGCCCACCTGCCGTATGGTACTGAGCGAAAGGCCTGAGCCAATAAGGAATAAAGTAACCACAAGGCCCTTTTTACCCAGCAGGAACACCCAGTAAAACAAAGTATTATCACCTACTTTGTTAGCAAGGAAGGGCAAATATAAAGGCAGGTAGGTGGATGCCAGTATGGCGAGTATAAAATAAAATATAAAGTAAGGTATTTTAACCTTGCCTGAATTTTTCTGGAAATAGGCTGTTATTAATGAAAGTGGGATAATCCACAAGGCTCGCTCCAGTTTAATGGTTGTAGCTACCTGTAAAGCCTCGTCGCTGAATTTGCTGGCCGCCCCTACTACCGAACTTGTATCGTGAATGGCTATGGCGCACCATGTACCAAACTGCTGGTCGGTAAAATGCAGGAAGTGCCCCAGCGGCGGGAATATAAACAGCGCAATAGAGTTAAGTATAAATATAGTACCCAGGGAAACGCTTATCTGCTGGTCATTGGCTTTAATGATGGGCGCAATAGCTGCAATGGCGCTACCGCCGCAGATGGCGGTACCATTAGAAATAAGCATTGAAGTATTTTTATCTATCTTAAGCTTTTTACCAATAAACCAACCTGCAAGCAGGGTAAGCCCGATAGTACCCACTGTGAACAAAAAGCCTTCTTTGCCCGCCTTCATGGCATGCTCAAAATTCATATTAAATCCCAGGCATACTACTGAAACCTGCAACAGCAGCGTTGTTGCCTTCTTATTCATAGAGAGATAGGGGTGCCCCATAACTGATGCCACCATAAGCCCGAGCAGCAACGCTATAGGTGCGCTGATAGCTGGTGAAAAAGCACATAGCAACAATAATAAGAGAAATATTATCTTGCGGTACTGATCAGGTACTGTAATTAATGTATTCTTCATCAGGCCAAAGATAATATTATGGTTAGCAATTTTTTACCAACTTTAGATAAACCTGCAATTCTTAGTGCGCATTCCGAAGGCAATTATGATGCCGTCTATGAATTACTGGTTGAGCCACTGCACGAAGAACTCTATAAAAGGCAGGATTTCGACTTTATAGATGAACTATCAGAAGGGCAGCAATTGCTGCTGGCGTACGATTATTTGCGCACACAGGTAGGCCAGGGCGGCTTTATACAGTTTATACAAAATGGCTATGTGGGCCTGCTGCCCAATATTATAGAGCAACTGCTGATGGTAAAAGCCGATGAAATGGCTAATGTGCTTGATGATGTGCTGAAAGTTTATGTGCTCAACCGCGAGCTGCTGAACCGCCCCACAACGGTGGAGGAGTTTGCCAAGCTATACGATGAGTTTAAAGAATTTGAGATAATAGACGAGCGTTGGCATACCCTGAACCTGCCTACCGAAAAACTGATGCTGGATTATGCGGCCACGCACCTGGGCGAATTCTGCGCATAGGGCCCCTTGCAGCCTTTATAGCTTATAAGCCAGCATAATAGTCGTAGCCCAGCTCGGCCCAATAGTCGCGTGGCTTTGTATTGCTGAAAAAGATAGTGCCTATGCGCTTCAGGTGCTTAATGCCGTACTTTACCGGGATAATGAGGCGCAGCGGCGCACCCTGGTTTTTAGGCAGTGGCTTGCCGTTCATTTCGTAGCAAAGCAGCGTCTGGGGTTGTAGCATGCTGGGCATATCTACCCCTACATAGTAGGCGCTGTCAGGCGTTACCATGCCCACATACCCCATAGCCATCTGTGGCGCTAGGTTATATTTGCGCAGGAAATCACTTACCCTTACCCCACCCCAATAGGTTACCTGGTTCCAGCCTTCTACGCATTTAAAGTCAAATACCACTTCAGTTTTGGGCAGTGCTTTCAGGTCATCTAAACTCAGCGTAAGCGTATCGCCGGTTTTGCGGGCTACCTTCAGGTGCCATGCAGCAGGGTCAAAATTATCGCCCACGCCTACATTGCCATTCACCCTTACATTGGCTGTGGCATCGCTTTTGCTATAACTTTTAGCCTTCCTGTTCGCGCTGTAGAACTTACTGAACAGCCGTTCATTGGTAACTAATACGCTCCGCAATGCAGGTTGTATTTTACCTTCACCCTGTGGCTGGTTATATAGCTTGTACCACGCAAAATACCCTACTGACAACAGGGCAATAAAAACGGCAAATGAAACCAGCTTCTTCCGCCTGATATCTTTCCCTTCCATCTGCACTTCCCGGCTACTGAACGAATTCTTTCTCATAATGCTGGTTCGTTTGTTTCGGGGTTAGGGTTATCATTTACCGGGGGTAAATCGTTAATGGCAGCTTCGGGGTGCGTTATGCCTGTTTCCATGGTATCTGGAATGTGCGGGCGATCATCTGAAGCTGATTCTGTATCTGGCCCGGTGGCACTTGCAGCTACTACAGGCAGTACTTCTTTAACAACTTCTATGCCGCTTACCATTGCCTGAAAATTGTTCCAGCCAGCCAGCAGTACCTGTATAATATGCACCATGAAAAACAATACATAGCCTATAGTAAGGGCAAAATGCAGGATGCGCGCAAATGCATAACCACCACAAAGCGTACACAGCCAGCCCAACTGGATAGGCTTGTATATGGCCAGCCCGGTAACCAATGACCCAAAACCGAAAACCACAATGGCCGAATAGGCTATGCGCTGCGCTGCATTGTATTTTTCCTGCGGCGGCAGCCCCTTGCGCAAATGCAAATCGTGCAGCACTACCTGCCATGCTTCCCTGAAAGAATGCCTGCCGGGAAGCAGGAAACGCCATTCGCCCGAAAACATAGTGTACAGCACATAAAGTGCGCCATTAATAAAGAACAGCCACATGAAAAGGAAGTGGAAAGCCATGCCCTGTGCCAGCCGGAAGGGCACATTAAGTGCATCATAAAACGACTGCGGGAAAAACTTAAGCAGCGTTTTATCGCCCCAGCCCAGCCTGTAAACATCGTTGCCCCAGTAAATAAGCAGGCCGCTCCACACCATAACGGCAAGCACCGGGAAGTTAACCCAGTGAAACCACCGTATGGCTAACGGATGCTTCTTGATGGCGCGTTGTAGGCTCATATAATTGGCTTGGTTTTAAATACCCTCTTATTTACGATTGTTAGGGAAAAATGGATTGCAGGAGCAGAATTTACTCGTAGCTGCCTTTTGCCCACTTTACTGCAGGCGCTACCCATTCGGGCAGGGGGCGGTACAAATAGCCATGTTTTAGCCCGGTATTTAAAGCAATTTCCTTGTAGTGTGGCACCATGGCATGGGTCGATTTTTCTTTGCA
>CANBTK010000484.1 GCA_947372365.1 Flavipsychrobacter stenotrophus
GGCGACCCATCGCGCATGGCAGCTAACTTTGCAGGTGTTGTGAGCGGCAATGATGCCCGCAACGACATTGTAGTAAGGGGCAATTCCCCCACAGGCATGCTCTGGCAGCTGGAGGGGCTGAATATACCCAACCCTAACCATTATGGCTCAATAGGCTCTACTGGCGGGGCAATAAGCATGCTGAATAACAACAACATAGACAAAAGCGATTTTATTACCAGCGCTTTCCCTGCCGAATACGGCAATGCTGTTGCCGGGGTTTTCGACCTTAAGCTGAGGGACGGCAACAAGAACAAAAGTGAATTTTTAGGGCAACTGGGCTTCAATGGTTTTGAGCTGGGGGCCGAAGGGCCGTTGGGCAAGAATAAGCAAACGTCTTACCTCGTTAACTACAGGTATTCCGCACTGAGCCTGTTCCAGAAAATGGGCATCAGTTTTGGCACTGGCATGGCAGTGCCCAAGTACCAGGACCTGAACTATAAAATTACCAGCAACATCAACAAGAAATCAAAGCTCTCTTTGTTTGGCATAGCAGGCAGCAGCGGCATTGATTTTAAAGGGCAGGATGTAGATACTACCAAGAATGAGCTATATGGCGGCGACCCCTACATGAACGAATACGTAAGGTATGCTACTACCATAACGGGCCTTAGCTATGATTACCAGTTTTCTGAAAAGACATGGTCAAAGCTAACCCTGGGCTATTCCACAACCTATGAGCAATACACAGATGATTCTATAAGCGCCAGCGACAGGTCGGTATACCCAAGCAGCAGGTCGAAGTTTACCACCGGCAAAGCCACGGTAGCCTGGTCGCTGAAACATAAAATGGATGCCCGCAACAATATAGCCACAGGGCTTACCTACGACCTCAGTAATTTTAACCTGCTGAACAAAGACATACATGATGGAACGGAAACTGTTTACGTAAACCAGAAGGGTAACTACAGCCTGCTACAGGGCTATGGCGAATGGAAGCACAGGTACAATAACAAGGTATCGGCCGTTGCCGGGCTGCATGCACAATACCTGTCCATTAACAACAATATAGCGGTGGAGCCAAGGCTGGGCGTGCGCTATGCGCTTAACTCGCGGCAGGCGCTAAGCGCGGGCTATGGGCTGCACCACCAGGCACAGAATATCTATACCTACTTTGTGGAAACGCCTGTTGCAGGCGGCATTGCATATACCAACAAGCAACTGGGCTTTACTGCCAGCCAGCATGCAGTTGTTACCTATGACTGGAACATTAACCAGCACCTTCGGTTAAAGGCCGAAGCCTATTACCAGTCGCTGTCCAAGGTGCCGGTAGAGCAAACACCCTCATCTTTTTCGGAGCTGAATGCAGGCGGTACATTTGGGATATCGGGCGCCGATAGCCTGGTGAATAAAGGCAAGGGCTACAACTATGGCACAGAGCTGACGCTGGAGCGCTTCTTTGATAAAGGCTACTACTTCCTTATCACCACAACCCTTTTCGATTCGAAGTATAAAGGCAGCAACGGCATCACCCATAATACAGCCTACAACATGGGCCATGTATTTAATGCACTGGCGGGCAAGGAATTTAAGCTGGGGCGCACGGGCAGCGTATTAGCGCTGAACCTGAAAATAAGCAATGTGGGTGGCAGGTACTTAACCCCTATTGACTATGAGAAATCGAAGCTGGAAGGAAAGGCAGTTTATAAAGAAGAACTGGCTTTTACAGAGAAACAAGCCAATTATTTCCGCACCGACTTTAGGGTGGCTTACCGTAAGGAATATAAAAAGAGCACGCTGGAAGTAGCCGTAGATTTCCAGAACCTCACCAACCACCAGAACATTTTTAACCAATACTACGATGCTAAAAAGGGCAAAATTATAACAGTTTACCAGCAGTCATTTTTCCCGGTACCAACATTGAGGTATACGTTTTAGGTTAGTTGCATGCATTTTACGAAAGCCCCTTTGCCGGGGCTTTTGTAATTTAATGCGTAGCTCAAGGTATGCTATTTCCCCTCTTTTTTCAAATAATGCGTGGTTAATGTCCTTGCCCAATAGCGGGGCACAGCATATTCTGTTTGCAGCATCGCTACCACTTCATTCGATTTTTTGTTGGCGGCATCAAAGGCATCCAGTATTTGCATCCAGTGGGCTATGCCATTGCCTGTTTTTTCTATTACCTGCTCGTCGGTTACATCCCAGTATTCTGCTTTCATGGTATTGCTTGTTTCGAAAGTAAATATAAGTAAGTAAAGGCTGTGTAATAATCTTTGATTAATTTACACTAATAATTAAATCCTGTACATGATAAGCATCCGTAACATCGTAAAACAATATGCCAGCCACCGGGCGTTGTCAGATGTAAGCCTTGAAATAGAACAAGGCACTGTTTTTGGGTTGCTGGGCCCCAATGGTGCCGGCAAAACGTCGCTCATCCGCATCATTAACCAGATTACCGCGCCCGATTCAGGCGAGGTGCTCTTTAACGGCCAGAAGCTTTCGCAGGAGCATATTGGCCGCATTGGCTATCTGCCAGAGGAGCGCGGCCTGTATAAAAAAATGGAGATAGGGGAGCAGATAGTGTACCTCGCGCAGCTGAAGGGCCTTAGCGAGCAGGAAGCCAAGCTTCGGGCCAGGAAATGGTTTGTAAAACTGGGGATAGAAAGCTGGTGGAAGAAAAAAATAGAAGAGCTATCGAAGGGCATGCAGCAGAAGGCACAGTTTGTAGCTACTGTAATACATGAGCCTGAATTGATAATACTGGATGAGCCTTTCACGGGTTTTGACCCGGTAAATGCAGAGATAATAAAGAACGAAATACTGGAGCTGAACAGGAACGGGGCCACCATCATTTTCAGCACCCACCGTATGGAAAGCGTGGAAGAGCTATGCGATTCTATAGCGCTGCTGCACCTGTCGCACAAAATACTGGACGGCAAGGTGAAAGATATACGCAACAACTACCGTAGCGGCACATTCGTTGTAGAATACGAAGGTGCAATGGCGGCTATTGATAGCGCTGCGCCTTTCACTACGCTTAGCCACACCCCCATTGAGGGCGGTGGCCAGGTAAAAATGAGCCTGCAGGCAGGGCGTAAAGTAAACGACGTTTTGCAGTATATGCTGCCGCTGGTAAGCATTACCAGGCTGGAGGAAGTAATCCCCACTATGAATGAAATATTCATACAAACCGTAAGCAAAAAATCAAATTAACTCACTTCGCCAGCCCGGCGCTGGCAACTATTGCCATAAAAACTAAACAATGAACAAGATATTACTCATCA
>CANBTK010000485.1 GCA_947372365.1 Flavipsychrobacter stenotrophus
TGGCTGCCCTCACTGCCTGTAAATCAAATATGGAAACAAATAAAACTGCCTATCAATGGCCTGATGGTATACAGCCGCCAAAGGCTGAAACCAAACTATATAATCGCGTTATACACGGCGATACCGTTGCCGACTATTATAATTGGATGATAGATTATTTTAAGAAGGGGCCTGACAGTACCAAAGTAGTAGATTATCTGAAAGCGGAAAACGATTATGTTGATACCATGATGAGCGGTACCAAACACTTTCAGGAAACGCTGTTTAGCGAAATGAAGGCAAGGATTAAAGAAAAGGATGAAAGTGTGCCTGTTTTTAAAAACGGATATTTCTACTATCCTCGCACCGAAGATGGTAAGCAATATTTTAAATATTGCCGGAAAAAGGGAAGTTTACAGGCTGCCGAAGAAATATTGCTGGATATTGATGAGATGGCAAAGGGCCATGCCTATTACCAGGCAACGGGATTTGAGATAAGTGACGATAATAAACTCATAGCCTACGGTGTAGATAACGTTTCGCGGCGCGAATACACTATTTACATTAAAAACCTGGAAACAGGGGAAATATACAAAGATGCCATTCCCAAAACTGAAGGGGATGCTGTTTGGGCCAATGACAATAAGACGTTCTTCTACACTTCTAAAAATCCCGTGACACTGCTCTCAGAAAAAATAAAACGGCATGTTTTGGGCACCGATGTTGCTGCGGATGTGACGGTATACGACGAGCAGGACAAGAGTAATTACATACATGTGGAGAAAACAAAGAACAATAAATTCATTTTTATTTCGTCAAACGCTACACTTTCATCTGAAGTGAGGTGGATAGATGCCAATAAACCGACGGCTGCATTCGTTTCTTTCCAGCCACGGATGAAAGAAGTCTTATACGATGTGGCAGCATTGGATGATAAGTTTTTGATAAAGACGAACTGGAATGCGAAAAACTTCCGCCTGATGGAATGCCCGTTGGATAAAACAGGCAGTGATAACTGGAAGGAAGTCATTCCCCACAGGGAAGATGTATTACTTGAAGGCGTTAGTGAGTTCAAAGATTTTATCGTCATAGAAGAGCGAAAGGATGGATTAGTTAAGATGCGGGTAAGAAATCTGAAAGATGGCAAAGAGCATTCTATTGATTTTGGTGAACCGGCTTATACAGCTGGTTTTGGCGGCAATCCTGAGTATAACAGCAGTACATTAAGGTACGGATATACTTCGCTTACCACGCCTTATTCTGTTTATGACTACAATATGGCTACTAGGGACAAAAAACTGATGAAGCAGCAAGAGGTAGTGGGTGGGTATGATTCAAAAAATTACGTAACAGAACGCTTGTATGCAACAGGTAGCGACGGCACAAGGATACCGATATCAATAGTGTATAAAAAGGGGCTCGTAAAAGATGGGAAAGCACCACTGTTGTTATATGGTTATGGGTCGTACGGCAATACAATAGACCCGAATTTTTCGAGTTCAAAGCTGTCCCTGCTAGACAGGGGTTTTGTTTATGCCATCGCTCACATAAGGGGCGGGGAGGAAATGGGCAGGCAGTGGTACCTCGATGGGAAATTAATGAAGAAGAAAAATACGTTTAATGACTTTATTGATTGCGGGAAATACCTGATTAAGGAAGGGTTCACCAGCAAAGAGCATTTGTATGCCCAGGGCGGCAGCGCAGGTGGTTTGTTAATGGGGGCAGTGGTAAATATGGCTCCTGACCTATGGCATGGAGTGATTGCGCAGGTTCCTTTTGTTGATGTGGTGAACACGATGCTCGATGAAAGCATCCCGCTCACAACCAATGAATTTGATGAATGGGGCAACCCGAAGAACAAGGAAGCCTATGACTATATGAAAAGTTATTCGCCCTACGAAAATGTAGAAAAGAAGAGCTATCCCAATATGTTGGTTACAACCGGCTTGCATGATAGCCAGGTGCAGTATTTTGAGCCGGCAAAATGGGTGGCAAAACTCAGGGCACTTAAAACCGGCAATAATATGCTGTTCCTGCATACCAATATGGATTTTGGGCATGGCGGCGCATCCGGCAGATTTGATTATTTAAAGGACCTCGCATTGAATTACGCATTCCTATTTGCCCTGGAGGGAATTACGAAATAATGAATGCCTTTTGACAGTGTAATCCTTTCATTTTCATTAACATAAGGATAACCACACGATAACGGGCGGTTATAATTGGCTTCAATTAATGGAGGGTATATTTGTATGTTGATTAATGTATCAACACTTGTTAT
This sequence comes from Flavipsychrobacter stenotrophus, assembly GCA_947372365.1. Classification (GTDB taxonomy): domain Bacteria; phylum Bacteroidota; class Bacteroidia; order Chitinophagales; family Chitinophagaceae; genus Flavipsychrobacter; species Flavipsychrobacter stenotropha_D. Next base: position 2,261 of record CANBTK010000485.1, read on the forward strand.
TTATCCTGTTCAATTAATCACCAGAATGTACACTATTCCCCCCCGTTTTTGTTTAGCAATACTTTCCGTTTTTTTATTTTGCCAATTAGCTACAGCCCAAACCATAACCACCATTGCAGGAAACCGCAGTAATGGGTTTAGCGGTGACGGCGGCCAGGCGACTGCTGCGGCATTGAACAGCCCCGGCAGCCTTGCCATCAGTTTGGCAGGGGATTTCTATGTTGCCGACATGGCCAATAATAGGATAAGGAAGATTACCAGTGCCGGTATCATTACAACAATTGCGGGTAACGGAACCGCAGGATCTACAGGTGATGGTGGTGCTGCGACCGCAGCTACGCTGAATAGCCCCATGGCAGTTGCAGTAGATGCTGCGGGCAACGTATTTATTGCTGACTACAATAATGCTAAAATAAGGAAAGTAAACACATCTGGCGTTATCAGTTCGATAGCTGGGACAGGTACCATTGGCTACAGTGGAAATGGGGCCGCCGCCACTGCTGCATTAATAGCAAAGCCTACGGGTGTGGCTGTTGATGCTTCTGGCAATGTATACCTGGCAGAACAGAATAACCAGGTTGTAAGGAAGGTGAATGCCAGCGGTATAATCAGTATTGTAGCAGGTGGTATTGGTGCAGGATTTAGCGGAGATGGCGGGCAGGCAAGTGCAGCAGCCGTTTCTTATCCTTTTGGGGTCGCAGTAGATCCTTCAGGCAATCTTTTAATCACCGACAACGGTAGCAACCGCATTCGTAAAGTGAGCACCAGTGGCATTATTACGACATTGGCAGGCAATGGCAGTGCTGGTTTTTCAGGAGATGGCGGCAATGCAACAGCGGCATCGTTGAACAATCCATCGGGTGCAATTATTGATGCTTCAGGCAATTTATTTATCGCCGACCAGAACAATAACAGGATTCGGATTGTTAATTCATCCGGCATTATATCTACCTATGCAGGTACTGCTACTGGTGGGTATTCCGGCGATGGTGGCCCTGCT
>CANBTK010000486.1 GCA_947372365.1 Flavipsychrobacter stenotrophus
GGCGCCGGTTTGATGCGTAGCCCTGTGCGCTGCAACCGGGGCCTACCCAAATTCAGCGGTTTGCAACCGCAATGAACCTTCATGGGCACCCCATCCATATCCTCCCCCGGCACTAAATCACAGCAATTGCGGTTTATACCCCCTTTTTAGCTGTAGGGGTGGGTGTATTCACCCTGCCGCCCGTGGTGTTAATACTACCACAGCACCGTCATTTCCTGCTGCAATAGCCCCTTTTGCCGCCGCATCTTTGTGTTGTCAAAAGGGGGAGCGAAAAAAGGGTAAAAGCAACGAAGCCCACCTCCGAAAAGGGCACAATCAAAATTCAACATAATGAAAGCGACAACGAAATACATTGTTACCGGAATCAGCCTGCTGGTGGCTTACGCCTTTTTTTCCTGGCTCTATGGCTGGTGGCCATTCAAGAAAATTGAGGCCGATGTAGCTGCGGCTGAAGTAGCCAAACTGCCCTCTGCGCCAGAGTTTAAGAAAGGCGACAGGGTAATATATTTCTCGCCACACCCCGATGATGAAAGCCTTTCAGGCGGTGGCACTATGACGAAAGCGCTGGAAGCAGGCGCGGAGGTATTTATCTGTTGGTTTTGTGCAGGCGATGGCTTTGAGCTTGATGCGGCGTGGCTGGTAGCCCAGGGCTACCTCACCAATGCCGATACACTTTTCCTTCATAATGCCGATGCAATGCTGGACCTTGGCCGCACCCGCCTGGGGGAAGCCCGCAATGCCGGTACGGCGCTTAAAGTACCCGCCAGCCACATGTTCTTCCTGGGTTATGGCGATGGCACCAGCACACCCATGTCTATTTATCCCGACTCGGTAATTACTTCCAGCTTTACCAAAGTGGCCAAAGGGCCTTACCCCAATACAATTTCGTACAATGAACCTTATATGGGCCGTTTAGCAGAACAACACATCGGCGCGCTTATAGACTCGCTTAAGCCAACAATTGTGTATGCCCCCGCACCCATTGATAATCAGGCCGACCACCAGGCCACCAGTTTCTTTGTTTCGAAGGCCATGCAGAGCCGTAATATGCTGCCCCGTCTGAGGCACTTCATTGTACATGGCGGCGACTACATTGTATCTGATGCCAATGTTACAGAATACCCTATGCCACATGGCCTGCACGAGCAGATGGCGCTCGGCACCCCTATAATTGGTAAGCAATACCAATGGGTTAAAAACACCATTAGCCAGCCAGCGGAAACCACTAAGTATGCCGCCATACGCTGCCATGTGTCACAGATGAAAATTATGGGCGGCATTATGGAAGGGTGGGTGCGCACAAATGAAATATACACCATACTTGACAGTACCCAGCTAGGGCTGCCCCAACAATATTATTTCCACCCGGAAAAGCATTAGCAACTCAATAAAAAAGCGTTTTAACAGTGGGTGCCTGGGCCACTTTAAAAAAGCAGCAGCTGGCCCGCACAGGCAAAAAGCGGGAGGGGGAATCTGAAAAGCCTTGAAACGAGTAGGAAAAACAAAAACTTTTAAAAACTTTTTTTATGTCAACAACATGCGGAAGTACAAACTACCCATTTACTTGCTCTGCAAGTGCTCTAATTAGCGCTGCACAGGCAGCTATTGAAAAAGCCGGCGGCACTTTCAGCGGCAATACCAGTAACGGAAATTTTGCAATTTCAACCTCCGTTACCCATGTTAATGGTACCTACAGCATCAACGGCCAAATGCTTACAGTAACAATAACCAGCAAAGGGTTCTTCCTGCCTACATGCGACCAGATACAGGCTTACATAACGCAGTTCATCAACGGCCTTGATGCTGGCTAAACAATTTTGCCCTTCCGGCAATTGATCATATACCCCCAACCTACTATAATACAGCCGTACCCTTTGGGGCGCGGCTGTATTACTGTGTAAAAACGGGTGGTGCTAAACCTGATTTCAGCAGCCCGGGTAATGAAGCTAATGCGCTGTAAAACCGTTAGTAGGGTAAACTACATTTATTATTAACTCCCGGTTAAGGCATGGTGCTCCGGTGCCATGCCTTACTTTTTTGTATAGGTGTTTTCTTCTTTTTTAGTTTAATTTTGAGGTTTAGAATGGCCCCGGGGGGATTATCCCCTGAGGTATTTTGGGGATACAGGATGCAATTTAAAGATGTTGTAGGCCAGCAGGCTGCCAAGGATGGGTTATTGAAAATGTGGCACAATAATGTGTTCCCACATGCGCTGATGCTGGCCGGTGGCGAGGGCACAGGCGGGCTATCAATGGCGCTGGCACTGGTGCAGTATGTTTTTTGTGAGCGGAAAACCGAAACCGATAGCTGCGGGGTTTGCCCTAATTGTGGCAAGGTAAGCCGGCTGGAACATGCCGACGTGCATATGAGCTTCCCTACCATACCCCCTAAGCCGGGCGTTAAGGCTGCAAGCAGGCTGTACATAAGCGAGTTCAGGGAATTTGTACACCAGTCGCCATACGGCTCTACCTTTGAATGGCTACAGCATATAAACGCTGAAAACAAACAAGGGAATATAACAGCCGAAGAGTGCCGCGAAATTATTGATGTGCTGAACCTTAAATCATACGAAGGAGGCAAAAAGGCATTGATTATGTGGCGGCCGGAATATCTGGGCAAGGAAGGCAATATCCTGCTCAAAATGATAGAAGAGCCACCAGCCGATACTATTATGATTTTTGTTGCCGAGGATATGGATGATATTTTGCCTACCATAAAATCGCGCACACAGGCTGTGAAGCTGGCACCCATACACCCGCGCGATATTGCCCAGATGCTGGTTTACCGTTCGCAGGCCGACCCACCTAAAGCGGCGCAGATAGCGCATATAGCACAGGGCAGTTATGCCGAAGCGCTCAGGCTGCTGCGCAATACCGACAATGATTTGTTCCCGGCAGTAAAAGATTTGTTCAACCAGGTCTTTACCAAAAGCGGGCTGGGCATTACCAAGTTTGCCGACGAATGGTCGAAGGCGGGCAGGGAGCAGCAAAAGAATTTTCTGCACTATATAATACAGTTGCTGGAGCAAGCCATAAGGGCAATGTACACGCCAGATATGCCACTGGCCCTGCCAGATGCCGAAGCCGATTTCGTGCGAAAGCTGGCGGGCAGGGTTTCATTTGCAACCATTACCGCACTGATAGAAGCGCTGAACAATACTATATTTTACATAGAGCGTAATGCGCATTCTAAAACCCAGCTACATGCGCTGGCTATAAGGATGCAGTACATAGTGCAGAACCGCGAAATACCCGTTTAGG
>CANBTK010000487.1 GCA_947372365.1 Flavipsychrobacter stenotrophus
TACAAAGGCGATGGCTCGCCCGGCAATACCGGCTACAGGGAATACAACATGCACAACCAGTATATGGAAACATTTGTGCAGTTTGGGCTAGTGGGGCTGGCACTGCTACTTGCAATACTGGGCTATATTATTGCAGGTGCATTCAGCCGTGGGAATAGCTTCCTGGCCTACACAGGCATACTGGTAGCCATTACTTTTTTAACCGAATCAATGCTTGAAACACAGGCCGGATTGCTGCTGTTTGTGATAGTAATAAGCGGGGAATGGATAAGCAAACTTAAAGCCGCAGCTTCGCAGCCCGGTAAGTTGCCGTTCATGCCCCTTATTTTTGAACCTAATAAACCTCTCTCTTGATGCCTTTTTCCGTAACCACAGATAACCAGGCAGGTACTGCTATACTCAAGGTATTGCAGTATTACTCGTTGTTCCATTACCCGCTAACCGCTGAAGAAATACGCGGCAATGCAGATATAAAATGCTCGCTTGCCAGTGTGCAAAGCGAATTGGATACCTTGCTGGCTGCCGGAACTGTATATGAATATAATGGCTACTACGCCATTAGCGAAAATATAGCAGCCTGTGTGCAGAAGCGGCTGGAAGGCAACCGCTACGCACAACAAAAAATGAAGGGTGCGCTTAGGGTGGGGCGGTTCATTTACAGCTTTCCGTTTGTGCGGTTTGTGGGTATTTCCGGGTCGCTGTCAAAAGGGTATTCCGATAAGAAAAGTGATTTTGACTTTTTTGTTGTTACGGAGTGCAACCGCCTTTGGGTATGCCGCTCACTGCTGCATTTGTTTAAGAAAGCCACCTTCCTGGTGGGCCAGCAGCACAGCTTTTGCATGAATTACTTTATTGATACCAGCAACCTGGAGATAGAGGAGAAAAACCGTTTTACGGCTATTGAGTTGCTGAGCCTGGTGCCTGTAAGCGGCAGTAATTTGCATGCGCAGCTTATGGCCGCCAACGGCTGGAAGGATGCCCACTTCCCGAATGGGTTTAAGGAATTTTATAAGGCAGATGGCATTGGCAAGGATGCGCCGGGGCCGCTGAAGCGCATTGCCGAGCTGGCGCTGAACAGCATGTCCCCGCTTTGGCTGAACCAGAAGCTGATGGCGCTGACTGATAAAAAGTGGAGAAAGAAGTGGGCGGCAAAGGGCTTCCCTATGGAGCATTACGATATAGCGTTTAAAACTACGCTGCATGTATCGAAAAACCACCCGGCTAACCACCAGCAGCGTGTACTGAAAGCGATAGCAAAATTTAACAACGAAGGCAGGTTAAGCACAAGTAGTTAACGCTTTACACTATTTTACAGGCTAACCCAGCAAACAATAATGTTATTACGCAACCTTCAACCTTTATTTTCAGCAGGCAAAATTGATATCCGCACCCACGATGGCAGCATTGTGGCTATGGGTGCAGGCCTGGCTGCCGGCGATGGTGGGGTTGTAGGTTTTGATGATGCAATTGTTTTTCCCGGGCTTATCAATTCGCACGACCACCTGGACTATAACTTGTTTCCTGCACTGGGCAACAGGCTGTATAAAAACTATGTGGAATGGGGGGCGGATATACACGCTAATAACAAAGAAGTTATCAATAATGTACTCAGCATACCGCTGGATATAAGGGTGAAATGGGGCATCTATAAAAACCTGCTGAACGGCATAACAACTGTAGTGAACCATGGTGTGCTGCTGGATGCCGGCAACGATATTATAACCGTTTACCAGGATTGCAATGTGCTGCACTCTGTACAGAACGAAAAGCGGTGGAAGTACAAACTGAACCACCCAAAGGCCAATGCCAACTCATTTGTAATACACATAGGCGAGGGTACCGATAAGGCGGCCGCCGATGAAATTGATACCCTGATAAAATGGAATATCTTAAAAAGGGGTTTGGTGGGCGTTCATGGCATAGCCATGAACGAAAAGCAGGCGGCGGCTTTTAAGGCGCTTGTATGGTGCCCGGCATCGAACTACTTTTTAAATGGCCGGACGGCTGCTATTGATAAGCTGAAACAGCATGTTAAAGTGCTGTTCGGCACCGATTCGGCAGTTTCCTCTCCGTGGGATTTGTGGGAGCACATAAGGCTAGCTATGCAGACACAAATGGTCAGCGGCGAAGAGCTTTATAACATGATCACCGAAACACCTGCGGAAGTTTGGGGGCTGGGCCAATGCGGCAAGCTGGCGCAAGGTTATGATGCCGATATTGTTGTAGCCCGCAGCAAGGATGGGCTGGGGCCGATGGGCTCATTTTTAGCAACCAACCCGGCCGATATACTTTTGGTAATGCATAAAGGGTGCATCCGCTTATTTGATGCCAGCCTGCTGCCACAACTGGCGGGGCTGGTACATGTGGAAAGTGATTTTACGAAGGTTAGCGTTAATGGAAGCCATAAATTTGTTTATGGTGGTTTAGGCGGGCTGATAGCGTCAGCAAAGAAATTTTACCCCGGGCTTGTTTTCCCGGTAGAAGCAATAGGATAAAAAGATGAAAGGGATAATAAGCAGTACTATTAAATTACTTACCGATACCGAGCGCCGCCGCCTTGGCTGGCTGGCTGTGCTCAATGTGCTGGTAAGCCTGCTGGATATCGCATCGCTGGCATCCCTTATTTTTATAGCCAGTTTTTATACGGGTGGCAGCGCTGATATTAACTTGCCAGCCGGGCTGGCCTGGTGCCTTGAAAAGGGCTCCATATTCCCCATCGCTATTTTTCTAGCGCTCTTCATTATTAAAAATACGTTCGGTTATTTCATTTTTACTGCACACTATACCTACAGTTATAAAGTGGCATCCCGTTTATCTGAACTTAACTTGCGCAAATACCTGGATGGGCCTTATGCTGAGCATGTAAATGTGGACACATCGGTATATGTGAGGAAGATATTGTACCAGCCTATAGAGTTCTGCCAGTATATACTATCAGGCTTGCAGCAGGCTTTTTCAGAAAGTGTGCTGATTTTGTTTACGGTAATAGTCGTGCTGGTTTTTAATGCAAAGCTATTCCTGTTGCTGGCTATAGTGTTGCTGCCGCCTGTTTTCATTGTGGCCTACCTTGCCCGCAAAAAATTAAAGAAAGCCAGGGCCAGCGTAAAGGAAAATAGTGAGAAGGCATTGCAGCGCCTTAACGAAGCTTTAGGCGGCTATATAGAAAGTAATGTTTATGATAAGGGCGGTTTCTTTACCGGCCGCTACATGAAGTACCAGCAGCAGATGGTGCAATTCATATCGGATGT
>CANBTK010000488.1 GCA_947372365.1 Flavipsychrobacter stenotrophus
TTGACAGGATATGAGGACTTTTTAACACCCCGTATTTTTATGGAATTCAGCAAAATCAAGAATAAGGGGCAAGCTCGTTTGTTCCGGAACGACTTTTTAGAAATGATGACTAAAACGCACCCCTTAGTTGTCTATGCTATGTATTTCCCTGTTATCTTTTTCATGCTGCGCTATGGCGCTTTTACTAAAGCGATATCGGGCTGGCGTGAGGCAGGCATTTTCCTGTCTGGCTTGCTATCCTGGACCCTTTTTGAGTATATAGTGCACCGTTACCTGTTTCATATCATTGCCGAAAGCCCAAGGGCAAAGAGGCTTGTGTACACCATGCACGGCGTTCACCACGAATACCCTCGCGACAAAGACAGGCTGTTTATGCCACCAGTGCCCAGCATAATAATTGCGTGCATTATATTCTATTCTCTCTATGGGCTGATGGGCTGGTATGCAGTGGCGTTTTTTCCCGGTTTCCTTTTTGGCTATATTATGTATGGCTCCATGCACTATGCCATCCATGCTTTTGCCCCGCCCAGGTTCCTGAAGGCACTTTGGCGCAACCACCACCTGCACCATTACAAGCACCCCGATAAAGGCTTTGGTGTGAGCTCAACCCTTTGGGATGTGGTTTTCCGCACCGTACCTAAGAAGGAGGAATTGGGTTAACCAGCACTACTTAAAAATTGCCCGGGGCGGCCAAAACAAACACCCCAATACCGTTGCAATTCTTAGCAGAATCTATTCACGGCTTCGGCTTTTTTTTTGCGGCTGTCAGCCACGATAGTATATTGGTTTTCCATGGTCATTGTTATTCAGCCAACAATCGGTATCCCGGTTTTCAATACAAGGCCTGCACACTAACGGTTACACGCTGCAAAACCTATTTGCGCCAAGCCTAATAGAAGCTGCTGTTATTCCCTTAAACAGCTGCTCCCCCCGGCAGGCCTGCTGGTATTCCGATAAATTGCTATTGTGGCAAATAGCTAATAGCTAATGGCCTGTGAATCATGTAACCATAGCCCCCAATAGTATAATGGCAGGGAGCCAATACAGAGCCAACTTTGCTACAAGGCAATGCCGCAACAAAAGCCCCGTTAAGCAAACCGGAATTTCATTTTACTGCGGTATATGCCGGTGCCTTGAATTTTATTGAAACTCATTAATACTGTCAAAATTTAACTTATGAATATTAGAAAAGCGGCGGGCGGTGCAGCCATTTATACAGGCACTGCATTAATAACGTTGGCATACGCCACAGGCTGTAACAACATAGAAAATAAACCAAACAACCCAATAACTGCTAACATGGAAAAAGCAAGAGGTTACACAACAGACATAGAAAAAGCAACTGTTGAGAATGAAGATTTTCGTAAAGTGCTCTACACATCAAAATACATGCAGCTTGTGTTGATGGCGCTAAAACCTAATGAAGAAATAGGCGAAGAAATACACAAGGAAAATGACCAGTTTTTCCGCTTCGAAACGGGCAGAGGGGTCTGCACAATAAATGGCAGCACCTATAAAGTAAAGGCGGGCGACGTAATCATTGTTCCGGCAGGGGCAAGGCATAATGTAATTAATAACGACAGTGCACTGGAATTGAAAATGTACACTATTTATTCGCCGCCTAACCACAAGGACGGGCTCATACGTGCTACGAAAAAAGAAGCAGACGAGAACGGCGTAAAATATGATGGGCAAACGACCGAGTAAATACTGCCGCCTGTATTTAAACAGCAGGCGATTTATGAAACATAAAACCATTTACAATGAACCAGGCACATTTTCATTTGGTGTTAAACCATATACCTATTATACTACCGGCAATAGGTTTTCTCGTAATGCTGGGCGGCTATGTGCTCAAATCGGAAATTGTAAAACGCACGGCCTACTCCATATTTATTTTAGGGGCAATAATTACTATTCCGGCCTTTCTTACGGGCGAAGGCGCCGAAGAGGTTGTAGAAAAAATTCAGGGTATTGATAAGCAGTTTATAAAAGACCACGAGCATGTGGCTGATACATTTGCTGTGCTCTGCTATATACTGGGTGCCATATCGCTCATTGGGCTTTGGGCCAACTGGAAGCAAAAACCAATCAATAAAATAATTGGCCTGTCTACAGTTGTTTTTAGTTTGGCAGTGCTCGTTTTTGCAAAACAGGCGGGCACTACTGGTGGTGAAATAAGGCATACCGAAATAAGGGGCCAATCGGTAGATGGCAACATAAATACCTCAATGCCTGAAAATGCGAAAAAGGAAGGGAAAGACAGCGACTAATTGAATTGGCATTTCCTTTCTACGTTTTATAGCCCGTTGGTGGTGCAACTGTTTAGCTATTTGTTACCTACAAGAAAATGAACAAACAGATACATCCATTTGCCGATGCTGAACGCTGCGCTACCTGCCACAAGGTGTGCAGTTTCCAGTAGTGATTATTGGTATAACTTTACACTATGCCGCAGCTATTTACGCCACTACAGATAAGAAGCATAACGCTCAAAAACCGCATTGTGGTTTCGCCCATGTGCCAGTATTCGTGTACCGATGGCTTTGCCAATGACTGGCACCTGGTGCACCTGGGCAGCAGGGCAGTAGGCGGGGCTGGCTTAATTTTTACCGAAGCCACCGCTGTTACTCCCGAAGGCCGCATTTCGCCAAGCGACCTTGGTTTATGGAAAGATGAACAAATTGAACCGCTAAAAAAAGTAACAAGCTTCATAACGCAGCACGGCAGCGTGCCGGCCGTACAACTGGCCCACGCCGGCCGCAAATCGAGCATGGCACCGACATGGGAAGGCGACAGGCTGGTGCCGCCATCCGAAGGCGGGTGGAAAACAGTTGCGCCAAGCGCTATCCCATTCTCCGATTTCCAGGGCACCCCGGAGGAACTTACGCAAGAAGGCATCAACAGGATAACAGACGCTTTTAAAGCAGCCACGCGGCGCGCGCTGGAGGCTGGCTTTAAAGTAGTAGAGATACATGGTGCCCATGGCTACCTGGTTAACGAATTCCTTTCGCCTCTTGCTAACCAGCGCACGGATAATTACGGCGGCAGTTTCGAAAACCGTATGCGCTTCCTTATGGAAGTTATTGCGGCTGTGCGCGAGGAGTGGCCAGCAAGCCTGCCCCTGTTTTTGCGCATATCGGCAACCGACTGGGCTGAAGGCGGCTGGGTAATTGAAGATTCTATTCGGCTGGCAGCCATAGTAAAAAGTGCCGGTGTTGACCTCATTGACTGTTCGTCAGGCGC
>CANBTK010000489.1 GCA_947372365.1 Flavipsychrobacter stenotrophus
GTACGATACATAATGCTGGTTTAAAAAACGGTGCAAGATAAGTTTTTAATGGCTCAATTACCTAATGGCTGTGGGGGCTATTGGCTGGCAAAGCCCGGCAAGGTTGTTTATTTCTCAGCAGGGTTATGCATAAAGCAGTATTTTTGCCTTTAGTCTGTATGAAAATTGCACTTAAGGTTCTGTTGGTGATATTGTCATGTGTTTATGGTGGGGTATTTATTTACTCCGCATATACCAAGGCGTTCCCTATTCAGCCGTTTGAGTACACCCTGGTTGAGTTCCTGCATATGCCTTGGCTGCTGGCAGCAATAGTTGCCCGTTTCTTTATAGGCTTCGAGGCTGGCATAGGCTTGCTCATGGTTATTAACCTGTATGGTAAAAATAAGTGGGTGCCCAAGCTGTCGGCTGGCATGCTGGTTGTGTTCAGTGCCTACCTTATCTACTTATGGGGCCGTTTTGGCAATTCGGTGAATTGCGGCTGCTTTGGCGATGCCATTTTGATGAGCCCGGCCGCATCCCTGATAAAAAATGCTGTTTTATTAGTTGCCACGCTTATTATTATCCGTTTTCATGATAGCTGGCAGCATAAATGGGCATCCCCGGTTAGCCAATATCTGTTCCTGGCCTGTGTTACTTTGCCCTACCTGGTGCTGTCCATCCCGCCCAGCGAACCTAACTGGCTTAAAAGCAGTGGCTATGTTTTAGATTTTTCGCCTTTGTATGTGCCGGCCCACGAACCTGTTAATATAGACTTGCGAAAGGGCAAGCATGTTGTCGCCTACATAAGCCAAACCTGCCCGCACTGCCGCATTGCTGCCTACAAAATGCACCTGATGAAGCAGGCCAACCCCTCGCTTCCGTTTTTTATGATAATAGGGCAGGGCAAGGAATCGAAACCGCTCGATGATTTCTGGAAAGCTACCCATGCGCAGGATATCCCATTTACCCGCCTGGGGCAGGACGATTTTTTCAGGGCTACGGGTGGTTCGTTCCCGTTAATAGTTTGGGTAAATGACGGAAAAGTAGAAGCTAAGGCCGAATATATTAACCTTAGCCAGAAAGCGATAGAGGATTGGGTTAAAAAATAGCAACCATTTGAATTTCTAACCAAAATTTACGGTTAATTCGTTGTTTTGTTATATTTTAGCCGCAAATATTTCAACCTGCGCCACCAAATGGCCTGAACAGGATAAACCTGAATTAAACAAACGAAAACATGGCGTACCCAAAAACCGGCCTTACGGTTGTAATACCGGTATATAACGAACAGGATTGTATTGAAGAAGTGCTGTCATCCTGGGGCAATTTCCTGAATGGTTACCTGAAAGGGGTTTCATTTAATATTGTAGTTGTTAACGACGGATCAAAGGACAATACCCCTAAAATTTTAGACGAAATAAAGGGCAAATACCCTTACCTGCACGTGGTACACCAGAAGAATGGCGGCCATGGCGAAGCTGTATTGAACGGCTATGCCGAAGCGCTGAAATTCAGCCCTGATTGGGTTTTTCAGGTAGATAGCGACAACCAGTTCCTGCCCGATGATTTCCCTAAATTGTGGGAAAAAAGGGAAAAATCCAACTTCATGCTGGGTTACCGCAAAAAGCGGTATGACGAGTTTAACAGGTTGATTATCACCAGGATAGTGCGTGTAATTATCTTTATGATGTATGGTGTTTGGGTAAACGATTCTAACATACCTTACCGCCTCATAAAGGGCAATTACCTTACTTTATTGCTCAGGGATTTGCCGGGCCGCCCATTTGCACCCAATATTTTCCTTACGGTTATGGCCAAAAAGGACGGCAACGACCTTATGTTCATACCAGTAACACATAAGGAAAGGGAAACCGGGCAGGTATCCATCATAAAATGGAAGCTGTTGAAAGTGTGTTTCCGCTCTGCAAAAGAGCTGGTTGGCTTTGCCTTCAGCATTAAAAAACGTGATTTTAAATAACAGGCAATAAGTTCCAAATAGAAAATTCCAAATAGGAAATTTCAAATTACAAGCACTACCTACTAATTACTATCTACTAAATACTAACTACTATTCACTAAAGGATGCATCACAAGTATATCATTATTGGCGCAGGGCCTACCGGGCTTGGTGCAGCGTACAGGCTTAAGGAATTGGGTGTTGAAGATTTCACCATATTGGAGAAAGAAAGTACAGCCGGTGGCCTTTCTACCAGCTTTGTTGACGATATGGGCTTTACCTGGGATATCGGGGGGCATGTGCAGTTCAGCCACTACAAGTATTTTGATGACCTGATGATGAAAGCCCTGGGCGAAGATGGCTGGCTTAACCATCAGCGCGAATCGTGGGTGTGGATAAAGGATAGGTTTGTGCCTTACCCTTTCCAGAACAATATACGCTGCCTGCCTAAAGAAGATGTATGGGCATGCCTGCAAGGCATTATTAAAGAATACAAAGGCTCGTCTTACCCCAAGCCGGCCAACTTCCATGAGTGGATAATAGCCACACTGGGGCAGGGTATTGCCGATGTTTTTATGCTGCCTTATAATTTTAAGGTATGGGCTTTCCCTCCGGCTATGATGAGCTATACCTGGATAGGGGAGCGCGTAGCGATTACCGACCTGGAGCGCGTGAGCAAAAACATACTGTATGATATAGAAGACGTATCGTGGGGGCCTAACAGCACCTTCCAGTTCCCTAAATATGGTGGCACCGGCGCTATATGGCTGAGTGTTGCGAAGCTGGTTGGGCACGATAAATTCCGCTTTGGCAGCCACGTTACAACCATTGACGAAAAAACAAAAACGATTACCTGCGCCGACGGCAGTACCCATACTTACGATAAGCTCATCAATACCATGCCGCTTGATAAGCTGGTGCATTTATTCGCCCATGGCAATGATGCTCATAAAGACGTGGTAAAGCACCTGAAGCATTCTACAACCCATATTATAGGCGTGGGCCTGAAGGGTAAGCCCAAAGAAAGCCTGGCTACCAAATGCTGGATGTACTTCCCTGAGGCGGATTGCCCATTCTACAGGGTTACAGTTTTCTCTAATTACAGCCCTAACAATGTGCCTGATATTAACCTGCATTGGTCGCTGATGGCTGAAGTAAGCGAAAGCGAATGCAAGCCTGTGAACCACGAAACGGTTGTTGAAGAAACGATACAGGGTATGCTGAATACCAAGCTGATAGAAAGCCGCGACGATATTATTTCGGTATGGTATAAATCGCTGGACTATGGCTACCCAACGCCA
>CANBTK010000490.1 GCA_947372365.1 Flavipsychrobacter stenotrophus
ACTTTTTAGCATCTTCACGCCTGCACGAAGCGGTAGAGAAGCTGGCCAATTATTAATAACAGCCAAAATTACTTTTTGAAGCCCGGCAGGTAACCCTTGCCGGGCTCTTTTATAGTCAATACAAGCATACATCAAATTCCTCTAAGCCCTATATAGTAGAAAGAAAGGGTATTGCCTCCCTATTTCCCCCATTTTTTCAGGTTTTTAGCCCTACAATGCCGGCTGCGGGTTTTTTATTTTGAATTTTCAAGTATCTTAGCGCAAATATCAGTTATGAAAAAAGGTTTATTATATATACTAGTACTCATTTGCTGTGGCACTCTTTTTTCCGGTTGCTTGAAAAACGGGACTAACCGTACTATTAACCCTGTAATGACTGCAACAATAGGCCTCTATTCTTTTAATGCCGATTATGTAGAGCCTGCAACCATAACACCGCAATTAAACGACTCTTCTACTTCGCTGGTTATAAAGGGTACTGAGGCTGTTACAGGCAAGCAGATAACCATGACCATTATCAAGTACACCAATACTACAGGCACCTATTCTATTGCCGATAAGAAAGCTGCAGCAACCTATGTAGCTGCTGGCGTTTATGATGTGGCTGCCAGTGGCGTCATCACTATCAAGGACGTTTCATCTAATGTAATAACCGGCTACTTCACATTAACCACGCTCACGGGTGTTACTATTACCAACGGCTCTTTTGTTGTTGGCAAGCCATGGGTTTATTAATATTGGCCACATTTACCGCCAGTACTACCCTGAATAATACTAAATGCCGCTTTTTACCGTTATACCAGGAAAGAATATGAAAAAGGTTTTTGCAGCCATAATTATATTATCCTGCATTGTTCTAGTTGCCTGCAAAAAAAAATCAAATACCGGCATTGGCTACAGTGTAAAGCCCCCTAAAGGGCTGGATTCGCTCGTGTCTATGAGTGCCAAAGTTAACGGCCAGGGCTGGAGTACTGATTCCGCTTTTGCTTACAAATCTTTTTCAACCATTGACTCCAACAAAGTTTCCCTTATGGTAACTGCTACCCAATTGCAAAACGGGCAAGCCAGCACCATTACTTTTACTATTTCTAATTACCATGGGGTGAATACCTACCCGGTAGACCCACCTAATGTTAGTGCCACTTATTACCTGGGCAATAGCCGCCACTATGCATCAGCAGGCCAGGTTATTGTTACTTCTGATAACGCCTACGGCATACTGGGCACACTCAATTTTACTGCCGATTCCACCAATGTGTCGGAATGTACTTTTAATGCCGCCCAGCCCTAACCGGTTTTTTATGCCTTTTGCATTAGGTTACAGCAGCGCCAGCCCACTTTGGGGCATGGGAGCAATGTAGTTATTGCAGTTTTTTTCACATCCTGATTTTTCTTTAATTTCGCGATTCTCTTTCTACTTTATACCGTTCGTGAAATAAAACAGCCGTTGGCGAAGTTTTTTTGGAATAGGCACACCATAATTGTAAGTTGCAAATAAGTTATGCTACCCTGAACGGCTGCCCAAAGTTCTTTGTACTTTGGAATGAAATGTTGTGTTGTAATCTGTAACAAATAATTATTCAAATACATTAATATGAATACGCTATTGCCTTTCACCAGTAAACACTATTACACTGCCTTTTGGGGATGCCTTTTATCCTTGCTCGCCTGCGCCTGTAATACCTACGCCCAAACGCCGTCCATTACTTCGGTAAGTGCCACAAGCGGGAACGTGGGGGCCTCCATAACTATAGGCGGCACAGGCTTCAATGCCACAGCTGCCAATAACGTTGTTTACTTTGGTGCCACAAGAGGCATTGTTACGGCCGCAACATCAACTTCGCTGGCAGTAACGGTAGATAGTGGCGCCATATACGCGCCTATTACGGCCATTAACAGGGCAAGCGGGCATTCCGGGCTATCCAGGCTGCCGTTTACGCCTACCTATACCAATAGCTATTTCACACCCGGCAAATTAAATTTCAAGCCCAAGGTTGAGCTTAATGCCGCAGTTGGTGGCCGCAACCCATACATAGCAGCAATAGGCGATGTAGATGGCGATGGCAAGCCCGACCTGGTAGTGAATAACCGTGGCGATACCGGCGTGGCTGGCAACGTGCTTATATACAGGAACACAAGCACTCCCGGCTCCATTACCACAGGCTCCTTTACCCTTGCTGATACTTTTTCTATTGGCACTGTACTACCTTCTAATGTAAAACTGGCAGATTTTGATGGCGATGGTAAACTGGACATGGTTTATTCCGACCAGGGCGCAGCCAAGGTTTCTATATTCAGGAATACCTCTTCAATAGGTGCTGTTTCTTTTGGCAGTGCTGTGGAGTTTACCATAGGTACTTCGGGCGCAGGCCCCAATGTACTGGCTGTTGCCGACTTTGACGGCGATGGATGGATGGACATTTCGTTTTCGGCCAGCAATGCCAATAACATTGTAGTGCTGCGCAATACGGGCACCGGCAGCATTACCACCAGTTCGTTTGCAACCGGTGTCGCCTACGCCGTTGGCGTTTACCCTATAGGTATCTGCGCAGCTGATTTTGATGGCGATGGCAAACCCGATATTGCGGTAGCGTGTTCCACATCTAATGTCATTTCGGTTATCCGTAACACATCCGTAGTTGGTGCAATTGATGCCAGCTCTTTTGCCTCCCGCCTCAATTTTGCAACGGGCAATACTCCTGTTGATTTGCAATTTGGCGACATTAATGGCGATGGTAAGCTGGACCTGCTGGTTTCTAATAATGCTGATAATACTATTTCTATACTGGGCAATTCCGGGTCATCAGGCACTATTTCATTTGGCTCGCATATTGACTTTTCTACGGGTGCAGTGCCGGTGGGCATAGGCCTCGGCGACCTGGATGGCGACGGCAAAGTTGATGTTGTTGTCACCAACCCCGGCCTGGCATCCTACCCAAGGTCCCTTTCCGTTTTCAGGAATGTATCGGGCAGTACAATCTCCACCTCATCGCTGGCTGTACGCGATAGCTTTATTGCAGGTGCTGGGGACTATGGCGTAACCATAGGCGACCTGGATGGCGATGGCTATCCCGATATGGTTACGGCTAACCCATACTATGTGAATACTATTTCCATTTTAAGGAATTATCCGCTGCCTTTAGTTGATACCATTTCGGCATCAGGCAGTACTACCATCTGCCAGTCGGCAGGCACTGTTACGCTGGGCAATTCTGTAACAGGCGGCACATGGCTGAG
>CANBTK010000491.1 GCA_947372365.1 Flavipsychrobacter stenotrophus
TTATATAATGCCTGTACCTGTCGCTTATTTCAACGCTTCGAACGAATCAAAGAATTTCGAAATTTCGGGGTTGGTCCCCTGGTCTTTGTTAGCAATTACAGTCAGTCCGTACTTCCGGTTGTTGGTAATACATTCTTTAACTATAACTATCTGCCCTCCCTTTGGCACCTCAAAGAAAAAAGCCCTGCCCGGGTAACCATTTAGTTCTATGTTCTGCACAGCGATGTTATCCTTTTCGGTAAAATCGAGCTTGCGCATCCTGATGGAACTATCCAGCATAAAATCTGTCATCATGGTATCGCCTATGATTTTTGCGGGGCAATCAGTATAGCTTACCTGAAACAATTTGAACTTATCAATAGAGAACGAAGAAGGCTTCCATGTTATGAAATGCACTTTCTGCTTGCCAAAAGCAGTCACCTCTACCTTCTCTGACTTGACAGTGTTGGGCGGCATCATTACTGAAAAACCACCTTCGCCCGACTTAACCGGAACCCATTCCGTACTTTCGCCGCCGCAGGATGCAATGGCAAAACAAACAAATATTAAACCTAAAAAATTAAGTGCTGATCGCATGGTGTAAAATATAATTATTAAAATGCCCTATAAAGCACCGAAGATGTTAGTGGTATTGTACAAAAATACTATTTCTTTTTAGCTGCTTCTTTATTTGCCTTATGGCGCATATCTGGCGTGCCATCTTTCTTCATTGGCCCCTCAGGCTTTGCTTTGCCAGCTTCCTTATTTTCTTTATACCTCATATCAGGCGTGCCATCTTTCTTCGTTTTGGCAGCAGCTTTTTCAGGTTTTGACGGTGCTTTATCAGCTTTCTTTTCAGGCGCTTTTGCTTCAGTTTTCGCTGGTGCAGCACCCTCTTTCTTGCCAGCTTTCTTCTGTGCAAATGACGAATTGCTGATTACAAATAGTGCCATCAACAAATAAACCAATTTCTTCATAATCTAAAATTTTGTGTGGCAAAGTTATAAAACAATGCAAAATAATACATAAATTTACCAATAAACGTCACAAATTGTTAACGTAACCCAACCTTTTTCCTTATTTTTTTGTCTTAACACTATATTGAAAGTTATGCCCATGCTTTATAATTTTCATCCTGTATCCTGAAAGAATTCAAAACCATGAAAAAAATCTTATTGCTGTGTACTGCCTTATTTACCTTATCTCTTACAGGCTTTGCGCAATACAATACACCCGAAAATAAAAAGTGGGCATTTGGAAGTAATTCCGGGCTTGATTTCACTTCTGGGTCGCCAGTGGCTATTTCAAGCAGCATGAGTTCCGGCGAAGGTTGCGCATCAGTTTGCGACCCGGCTGGCAATTTGCTTTTTTATACCGAAGGCACTGTTGTGTGGGACCGTACAGGCGCAATAATGCCATCTGGCTCGGCAATTGTTTCATTCACTACATCCAGCAGCACTCAGGGGGCTTTGATAGCGCCTGTAGTAGGCAATTCCAACCAATATTACGTTTTTTCACTTGAAGACTATTCGGGAAGCACTGGTTATTGCCACCTCGACTACTGTATAGTTGACATGACGTTGAACAGCGGCCTTGGCGATGTAATCGCGGCCTCTATCGGCACAGCAGTTACAGCCAGCCTGGCTGAAAAAATGATACTTGTTTCGGGCAATAGCTGCAATGTATGGCTGGTAACCCACTTGGCAGATACCGCCAAATTCCTTTCTTACAGCATATCAGCCAGCGGCATTGCCTCCCCTATCGTATCAAACGTAGGCACATTCGCCGGGACTAATAGCTATACCATCGGTGTATTAAAAATATCGCCTGACAGGCAGCATATTGTTTCGCAGGTATACCCTACCAGTAGTACCGAAGGCACCGAACTGTTCGACTTTGACCCTAATACAGGGATTGTTTCTAACTGTAGGGTACTTGACAATTCCAGTGCGCAATACGGCGCGGATTTCTCCCCCAACAGCACAAAGCTTTATTGCCAGGAGTGGTCAGGCACAGTAGACCAGTATGATATTACCGGCGGCACTGCAGCTGCTATCATTGCCACCCGTACAACCATCATTTCTTCAGCTACATATTCCGATATTAAGCTGGCACCGGACAATAAAATGTATATACGTGCGGCTTCAGGCTCCGGCCAGCTGGACTGTATTTCAAGCCCCAATACGGGTGGTACGGCTTGCGGTTATGTTGCTTCAGCGGTTACACTAACCGGCTCGGTTACTTTAGGCTTGCCTAATACGTTCGTTTCGGTAAGCGGCGGCGGCGACACCATAACCAGGGTACATGATACGGCAGTATGCCTTCCTCCCGGCGGTATTGTTATTACAGCCGATACGGTGGGCGTATCTTACCATTGGAGTACAGGGGTTACCTCAAGTACAACCAATGTTACCGCATACGGCACTTATTGGGTGGCTATCAGCAACGGTTGCCATATCAACATTGATACTTTCCATATTGCCAGCCTACCGCAGGATACTGTATTCCATTCCCGCGATACATCGGTGTGCTCTTCTATTGGAGCATTTACCTTAACCGCGCCCGCTGGTTATACCGGCTACTTATGGAATACCGGGGCTACCACATCTACGCTCAGCGTTTCTGCCGCAGGCGATGTATTTGTGTATTGCAGCATTGGCTGCCACCTTGTTATTGACACCGTACATGTAAGCGTTATTCCGTTCGTGCATGACGCAGGCGTTGCCGATACTTCTTATTGTTTCCCCGGTAGCCTTATACTTACCGCACCAGGTGGCTATGCGGCCTACCTGTGGCAGGATGGCTCCACTAATGGTACTTTCACAGCAACTGCTGCAGCGTCATATTACGTTGTTTCTTCGGCCTATTGCCGCGACAGGGTAGATACTTTCCATGTGCTGCCAGCTTCATTGTCCTTCAGCCTCGGCGCTGACGTTACTGTGTGTATGAACTATATGATAGTGCCTCCTGTAACAGGCACTGACGTTACTTACCTTTGGCAGGATGGCTCAAAAAACAGCTTCTATTCTGCATCGCGCACAGGCAACTATTCGGTGACTATACATAAGGGCAATTGCGTTGCTCAAGATGATATTAACGTCCAGTTCTTCCACTTCAGCCAAAACATACCTGATACGTTTATCTGCAAGGGAGAGCCTATAAACCTGAACCTTACTGCCAACCCGCCTGCCGGAGGCAAAGTTCTATGGAACGACGGTACTACCAACCCGGTAAAAACAGTGCATGATAGTG
>CANBTK010000492.1 GCA_947372365.1 Flavipsychrobacter stenotrophus
TATGATAGAGGGCGGTATTTTATGTGAGGCTATTTGCTACCGTATTGGGTTCAGTTAAATTTGCCGATATCGGGTTCTAAATTTTCTAATTCAAGCCTACCCGCAAAGAAAGCCAGTCATTTATTTGATTAGCTTTCTTTATGCTCAATAGGGGAAGTGTTGTATGTTTTAGGTATTTTTATGAATCAAGTTGAGAAGTTGCGGGGAAGTTTTAAAAAATAGCAACTGCGGTTACCACCACATGAACTAAATCTCACTATCCTTGATTAATGGCAATATTTCAATTGATTTTTTTAGTTGGTAAAGGGGTAATGTAGTCATCAATTGCTCTACTTCTTCCATGCTCTTTTCTTTAAAAATGAGCACAGCCCCGTTCTTTGTTTGTCTTAAGAATAACTGATCCAAAAAGCCTTGTTCTTTCCAGGCCTTTACCACCTCACGTTCGTGTTGCAGTATCTCCTGGAAATTTGCCGGCAAATTCGCCGTGTCAATAGTAAGGATGACTAATACTCTGTTCATTTTATGTATATTTTATTGAATTGAAATGCAATCGTTGCCGAAATTACTAGATTTGCCCAGATAAGGATGATACAACGCTATTATGTGTATAGCCTAAAATTTTAGACTAATGGAAAATAGAGTAGTTAGAAAGAATAAAGACTTTGTACCGGGTAACTGCCCGGTGGCATACACTATGAATATAATTGGCGGGAAATGGAAGCCAAGCATCATCCATATGATACGCACCGACAGGAATCGTTACAGCCTATTATTAAAAAATATCACTGAAATAAGTAAGCAAACCCTCACCAACCAGCTTAGGGAACTCGAAGCTGACGGAATACTGGAGCGAACTATCTACCCGGAAATACCACCAAGAGTAGAATATAAAATCACCCCGTTCGGAACCAGTTTATTTCCGGTAATAGACAGCATGTACCAATGGGCAAAAATGAACATGCCCAATATTGCTGCTCCTAAAAGTGAACATTGTGATGGTGACAAAAAACTGTCTGATGTTGGTTAAGAATGTTCCTACTTTTCCCATACTAAACATTAAAAAATCTTCTTGAATCTCCGCTTCAAAAGGTTCGAGAATGGCATTTCCGTGCCTACTCTACAAAAAAGCCAATCATTTTGACTGGCTTTTACTTACCTATCACCACAAATGTATTGCCCCAAAGGCCCTTTTTAAACGGCAGTCGTCCTACTCTCCCTTAACTACCGTACCTTATCGCCCGTTTAAGGCCGGGTGCCTGCATAAGATGAACAGAATGAAAAAATATATAGCAGTAATTATAGTACTTTTTTGCAGCCTGGCTGCTTATGGGCAACAGATGACACTTAGTGAATGGAACGAAGAGGCCAAAACAAATATCAGGCTATTGCCGAAGTATGGGCATATGCCTAAGAATGATGGGCAAAAAAATTCCGATAAAGAATTTATTGACACCATGCTAAAACAGTTCCCTACATATAGGACGGCATCTAATAATTCTATCAGGCTGGGGTTCCAGTATTTATATAAAAACGTTAAAACGGCAATGTACCGCTTTAACCAGGCTTACCTCCTCGACTCTACCAATGCCGATATCTATTGGGGGTACGGGGCTGTATATATGGTGCTGGGGGATTTGGAAAACGCCGAAAAGCAATACCTGGAAGGCCTTGCTTTAGCGCCTGAAAACACCCATTTACTAACAGATTATGGCACTTACTTCATGTCGCAATACTACATGGTAGAGCCCGTGGACGAAAAGAACGCCAGAGCCCAATTGGCTACTGCCATTAAATACATGGCAAAATCATACGCCCTGGACAATAGCGACCCCAACACAGCCTTCAAACTGTCGGTTTGCTACTTCTTGCAAAATGACTGTAAAAATGCCCGCGAATACTATGATAAGTGCAAAAGCCTGGGTGGGCAGCCCATGACCGACGATTTTACAAAAGCACTGGATGCGCTTTGCAAAAAACAATAGGCAACAGCAACCATCCTTCCAACACCCTATGCCAGCCGCTTATTTATCACTTGGTTAAGCTGTGCAAACGGGCATAACAGCTATTTTAGAAAAGCATTAAGAAAATTGGTATTGGGATTTATTCCAAAGTCCACTATATTTGCAGCGGGTATATTTTTCATAAGGAAATAAGGCTTCTGCTTTTCTAAGCTAAAGCCTTATTTTTTTTGCGCTCCTTTTACCAGCATAGCCCTTACCCATAGTACCCTTTAGGCAAAAGGTTCCAGCATTAGGGTTTTAACGCAAAGGCTACAACAACTAAATTTACCACATGGTTTCCATCCTAAAGGCAGCACCGGAAGATTTTCAGCTATTAGCTGATATAGGCAAAGTGTCTTTTATTGAGTCGCACGGAAGCAGTGCCAGCGAGGAGATTATCAAAGCCTATGTTGCCGAAAAATACACTAACGAAATTTTTAAGGCGGAACTGGTTAACCCCAGCAACATTTACCACATTATCTACAGCAACGGGCAGGCAGCTGGCTATTCCAAAATTATCTTTAATGCAGCCCACCCTTCTGTGCCGTTTGAAAATGTTGCCAAGCTGGAAAGGCTCTATTTGCAGAAAGGGTTTTATGGCCTGAAGCTGGGCCACCAGTTGCTGCAACACAACATTGGGTTATCGCAAAACAGCGGCCAGGCAGGCATGTGGCTATTTGTATGGAAGGGCAACCACAGGGCGGTTAGCTTCTATGCCAGGGCAGGGTTCAGCAGTATCGGCAGCTATGATTTCAAGCTCTCCGAAACCCACTACAACCCTAACCATCAAATGCTACTCAGGTATTAAAAACTGCCGTGCTACGCCAGGTCTATTTCCGTATTGTCGCCGATGTTAAGGCTCTGGCTAAGGCCGCGCACATAGGCGTCGCTGCCTATTATGCTGGAATTAAGCACCACATGGTGCAGCTCGGCAAACGAGCCTATAATGGAGTCCTTTACTATTGATGAAACTATCTTGGTATGCTCGCCTATTGTAACATTAGGCCCTATAATGGAATTGCTGATGTCGCAGCCCTCGGCTATATTAACCGGGTGTATAATAACGGTATTGTTAAACACATAATCCTGCTTCATGCCCTGCTCGTCTTCCATCTGCTTCAGTAGCGTAGCATTGGTAGATAAAAGGGTTTCCTTCTTACCACAATCGAACCAATTATTTACACGGAAGGCGTGCAGGGTAATGCCATCTTCTATCATGTGCTGCAGGGCA
>CANBTK010000493.1 GCA_947372365.1 Flavipsychrobacter stenotrophus
ATTTTCTTTGACGATAACCCTGTTGTAATGACGGATACTTCGCACAATGTAATACTGATACCATCTTTGGTGGCATCGTCCACCTGCCATGATACTATGTGCCGTGGTGGCCTCCTACATTGCGATGCCACATTTACAACAATAAATACGTCCCACTACCAGTGGTATAAAAACACCAGCCCGGTGGGTACCGACAGCACTGGCTTTACAGGTGCAGCGGTAGTGGCAGGCGATAGCATTAAGTGCGTGATGAGGACAATAATGGACGATACCGTGTACACCACATCTAACATATTGCACATTACCGAGAGGGCGTTGCCATACCCGGGTACAATATCAGGTACATCGGCGGTAGTATGCCCAGGCAACATGATAACGCTTACCGATTCTGTTGCGGGTGGCACATGGGGCATGGCCCACACAAGGGCTACCGTTACTGGAGGCGTTGTAACAGGTGTTACCTCTGGTTACGATACTGCGCTTTACACAGTAACCAATATTTGCTACCCTAACACAGCGAGGTTCCCATTCCTGGTGCATGCCCTGCCTGATGCGGGTACTATAAGCGGCTTTATTGCCATGTGCGATACTTCTGCTATTACCTTAACCGATACCGTTGCAGGCGGCACATGGTACTTAAGCAATACCCATGCTGCTATATCTGCCACTGGTAGGGTAACAGGTATTTCAGGCGGCCGCGTTACCGCCTTCTACAGGTACACCAATATGTGCGGTTCCGATACTGCATCTTTAGCCATTACAGTTGATTCGTTGGTGCCATTGGCGGTTCCAGCCGGGCCTTCCAGTGTTTGCCAGGGTTTTGGTATTACACTTACGGGCAGTGTGGCAGGTGGTGCATGGTCGGTGGCTAATAGCCATGCCAGCGTTACCTCAGCCGGCGTAGTGAGTGGCGTTACAGGTGGCGCTGATACAGTCATTTACACTATCGTAAATACCTGTGGCAACTTCCATAACAGCAAGGTGGTAACCGTAAACCCGACACTGGTGCCTGCCGTTAATGTAGGTGTTACGCCGGCGGCTGCTATTTGCGAAGGCGATAGCGTAGTACTTACTGCCGCTTACATAAATGGCGGCGCCACGCCATCATTTATGTGGGAGAAATTTGGCGTAGCAATAGGTAGCGGTGCCAGCATGAGCTATGTACCTTCAATAGGTGATATAGTTATTTGTAAAATGGTAAGTAACGCCCTTTGCCGCTCGGTAGATACTGTGGCCAATAGCGCAACTATGGCTGTTAACCCAGCCGTTACTCCGGTTATAACTATTGTTGCCACTCCGTCCGATTCTATTGCATACTCCGGCCAGTTGATATCATTTTATTCTACCACCACTTACGGCGGCACTTCTCCTACCTACCAATGGTATGTAAACAATGTAGCTGTGCCCGGTGCAACTTCTATTTCATACAGCCGCAATGTTACCTACAATGATACTATACGTTGCGAGATGGTGAGCAATGCATCGTGCGTTACCAGCAATACCGTTGCCAGTAATTCAATAGTTATTTATGCCGACTACCTTGCTGTACATGGCCTTGCCACAGGGGTAAGGGGCATCAGCTTATTCCCTAACCCTAATAATGGCATCTTTACCCTAAGCGGGCAGGTTACGGGCACCAATGATGCAGTGGGTTTTGATATTATGGATATTACAGGCAAGGTGGTTTACAGCGATGTAGCCAGCCCGGTTAACGGAGCCATTAATGTGCAGGTAAACCTGAAGGGCTTGCTTGCCCCGGGCCAATACATGGTTAGGGTTGTGAAGGGTGCTGATGTAGCAGTTATGCATTTTGTTATAGACTAGGAATTGGGGCTGGCTGGTAGCCAGTTCGCCGGGTTGCTTCGAGTAAAAACCATCTGAAACATACCGTATGATTTACATCAATAAGCTTATTTACATTGTGCCGGGTAAGGAAAGTGTGTTTGATGAATTTGAAAAAGTATCTATCCCCATTATCGCAAGGTATGATGGCGAACTGTTGCTGCGCACTATGCCCGGCAGGGTGCTGGAAGCTACAATAGAGGTGCCTTACGAAATACAATTCGTAAGCTTCCCTTCGGTTGAACATTACGAGAGGTACAGGTACGATGAAGAGCGTGAGGCTCATATGCATCTTAAAGAAGAAGCTGTAAGGCGGTCTTTCATGCTCATGAGTTATGAAATAAGGGCTGTCAGTTAGTTTGGCTGTCAGTGCCTTTGCATGTAAATTGCACAGCAAAAAGTAGTATGGTTTATATAACCCAGCTCATTTATATTGTACCCGGCAAAGAAGCGGTTTTTAATGATTTTGAAGATGTGGCAATACCTATTATCGCAAAATATGAAGGTGCGCTGCTGCTGCGCACTACGCCCGGCAAGGTTATAGCCGCAACTATAGAAGTGCCGCATGAAATACACCTCGTAAGCTTCCCAACCATGGCGCATTTTGAACGCTTCAAGCAAGATGAGGGCCGCAAGGCTTTCCTGCACCTTAAAGAAGCATCGGTAAGGAGCGTATTGATGATAGTAGGGGAGTAACGGCAATAGCCGCTAAAAGCGAATAGCACATAATGAATAGGCTACGTTGACCACAGCGCTTAGCCAGTTGAAGGCTGTAGCGTACCCATATTTTTCATTGGCCAAGTAGCCGTAAATGCGCCATACTCGCTATCGGGTTGTAGCATCATCATTCCCCAAATCAGGCAATGCCCGGTACGTGCAATTTCATTGACTTAGCGTTTTTTGTGTTTTAGTAGCGCCTTTGAAATCTTGAATGGCCTGTAAATTGCGGCTTTGCGCCTTCGCGTGAAACTTTTATCTCCTTAAGTCAATGAAATTGCCGGTAGGGGCTATCCCTGGTTTTTAACATGGAATTGCACAGGCGGCATGTTTACGCTTCGGGCTGGTTCTTCTTTTTAAAAACAAAGAACAGCCCACCAAACGCCAACAAGCCAAACAAACTCATATAAACACCCTTTTTGAAATAGCGCAGTTCATAATTCATTTCGATGGTGTGCGCGCCTTGTGGCAATAGCAGCCCAGTGAGGCCTGCGTTTATTTTTAGTTTTTCTTGTTCCTTGCCATCTACTTTGGCAGTCCAGCCTGCATCGTAAGGGATAGACAAATACACTATTTTAGTGCTTGCCAGGTTTATTTTACCCGTAATAGCTGTTTGCCCGAATTGGCCTACAGTAAGGGTGTCCCTGCGCAATGCTGCGATTTTCT
>CANBTK010000494.1 GCA_947372365.1 Flavipsychrobacter stenotrophus
GTGCGGTCAATGTTAGCAGTGGCTACGCCCATGGCCTGTGCTTTTTCGCGGTTGATATTTACCCTTATATCGGAATTAAGTATGGATACAGGGTTATCAACGTAGATAGTGCCGGGTGTCTTTTTCAGGATGCCTTCCACACGCGCCGCCATCGTGCGCAGCGTATCCAGGTCCTCGCCGAAGAGCCTCACTTCAACTGGTGCAACCTCTGGAGGCCCCTGCTGGAAATTCTTTACTTCTACTTTTGCACCCGGGTAAGGCGTCCATTTGCTGCGCAGTTTTTCTATAAGCGCCAGCTTTGCATCGGGCTTGGTATGAGGGTCGAGCTGAATGAATACCTGCGCAAAGTTGCTGCGCTCATTCTCCGGTACTTCATTGTAATAAATAGTAGGGTTGCCCTTGCCCGAGTGTGTTGCATAGAATTTTATCAGCGGTTCTTTCTTCAGCTCCGCCTCTATTTTGCGGGCTACGCTGTCGGTATAGGCGAGGTTCGATTGTGGTGGTGTGGTAATATTGACAAAGAACTGCGGCTTCTCTGATGCCGGGAACAGCCCAAAACCTATCACCTTAAACAGGTAGACAGCGCCGGCAAAAACAACCACAGCAATAGCAATAGTGATAACCGGGCGGGCTATTGCTTTATCTAAAAGCTTGGAATAACTGCCGTGTATGATACGTTTAAGCCCACGCATAAATATATTGCCCTCCGGGTTGCCTACATGTTCTTTCATTAACTTGCTGGATAGGAACGGAATAATAGTCAGCGATACGAACATGGATGCCAGCACACAAAAGATTACAGCCAGCGGCAGGCAGCGTATGAAGTCGCCAGCGCCTTCGGGCATAAATACCAGCGGCATGAAGGCAATAATGAGGGTTATGGTACAACCCACTACAGCCTTGCCTATCTGGCGGGTTGCCTTTAGGGTGGCATCCATACGGCTATGGCCTTCCAGCATCCATCGCTCTATATTTTCAACCACCACAATGCTGTCATCCACCAGCAGCCCCAGGGCTACCACCAGCCCTACAATGCTGAGCTGGTTAAGGTTGAACCCAAATAGCTGCAACAGAACAATGCCTATGGAAAGTGATAATGGGATAGATATCATAACTATGATGGCCGGCCTGCTACCCAGCGGCAGCAGTGTAATGGCCACAAGTAAAATAGCAATGATAAAATCCTCGCCCAGGCCGGTGAGGCGCATATTTACATTGTCAGCCTGGTCGTGGTTTTGCACCAGGTCAATATTGGACGGCAGTGTTTTTTTGAACGCTTCTATTATGGGCTTGTATTGCTTTTGG
This sequence comes from Flavipsychrobacter stenotrophus, assembly GCA_947372365.1. Taxonomy (GTDB): domain Bacteria; phylum Bacteroidota; class Bacteroidia; order Chitinophagales; family Chitinophagaceae; genus Flavipsychrobacter; species Flavipsychrobacter stenotropha_D. The sequence goes on from CANBTK010000494.1 coordinate 1,306, forward strand.
GTGCCGGTAATGTTTTCGCCTTCTTTTTGGGCGGCAACCACAAAGGCGCAGCGGTGCCCGTTAAGGCGGGTCATGTACTTTTCGTCATCGTAGCCGTAGTAAACCTTGGCCACATCTTTAAGGCGTATGTTTTTGCCATTGGCGGTATAAACAATGGAATTGCTTATCTCATCAATTGTTTTAAAGTTGCCGCTGGTTTTAATGTTGTAGGTTTTGTTGCCTGCATCTACGCTGCCGCCGGGTATATTGGTATTTTCGCTTTGAAGGTTAGCAATTATAGCCATAACAGGTATGTGCATCTGCGCCAGCTTTTCAATATCTGCTTCTATGCGCACTTCGCGCTCAGGCAGGCCCGATAGCTTTACGTTTTTAAGCGAGGGCAGTTTTTCCAGCTCCTCCTGTAGTTTTTTCGCATAATAATTGAGCTTATCGCGGGGGGCGTTTTCCGATACCAGCCCTACCTGTATGATGTTTACATCCGACGGCTGGAACTTTTGCACGTCCAGTTTCTGTATATCAGCGGGCAGTTGGCTTCTCATGCCGTTTACCACGCGTACTATTTCCTGGTACTTGGCGTCAACATTGCTGTTGTATTTATATTCGGCGCGCATCACTGCTACGCCATCGCTTATGGTAGTGCGTATGCGCTTCATGTTTTCAAGCGCATAGATTTCTTTTTCTATTGGCTTTACCACCAGCTCTTCCATATCCTTAGGGCTGGCACCTGGGTACACCACCACTATAGGGAAGAAGGGGGCGTGCATCTCCGGGTCTTCCGACCTCGGCATGTTCAGCAAGGTAGATATGCCCACAACTATTATCATTATAAAGATGACTAGTGTGAACTGGTAATTTTTTACAGCATAATCTGAAATTTTCATAATTCAGGAGGTTTTGTAGTTATTGAATAATGCGTATGCTGCTTTTGTCGGTAAGGTAGGCGCTGCCCGATATGACTATTGCGCCCGCGCCCTCTAGCCCGCCTGATATGATTACGCTGTCTTTTTCCATCGATTGTATAGTTACCTGTACCTTCGATACTGTATTGTTTTCGTTCACCACAAATACATAGCCGGTGCTGCCATCGGCATCCAGCAGGGCATCGTAGGGTATGGTATAGGCGCTGCTGCGACCTTCGGTTTTGCCACTGCCGGTTGCTATTGCCGCCTTGCCAAACATGCCCGAAGCAATGCCCGATGGAGTTTTGCCAGTGAGCTTTATATCTACATAGAGCAGGCCTGTTGCCGGGTCCACACCCTGTGCTTTGCGGCTTACAACGCCTTCGTAGGTTGCGCCGGCATCGGTATTTACCGTTGCTTTATTGTTCAGCGCTATCGAAGCCCATTGCTTGTCGCTCACGCCCACCTTCAGCAGCCATGCGGTGCTGTTAGCGCCGTTCGACTGGAATACCGGAACGCCGGGCCCTATCAACTGGCCTTCATTGCCCATTTTGCGCAAAATATAACCATCTTTAGCAGCCCTTATTTCGGAATAGTCGCGGTTGAATTTTGCCGCTTCCAGCTGCTGGCTGGCCAGCCCTAGCGCGGTCTGGCTGTTCTGCATTTGCTCCAGTGTAGCTACGCTGTCTTTGTACAGGTTAGTGGCCCGGTTATAGTCGCGGCGTGCTTTTTCGTAGCCCAGCGTGGCTTGTTGCACCTGCGCATCTATTTCCGTCAGCTTCAGTGCAGCCAGCAATTGGCCCTTATGCACCATATCGCCTTCATTTACAAAAATGCGGCTTATCACACCCCCTGTTTTAAACGAAAGGAGCACCTCATCGTCGGTGGTAAATTGCCCCGATGCGGCTATTAAGGCCATGCCATTGTGCGCCTGTAGCTGCATTACTTTTACGGGAATAGTGTCATCGGTTGTTTTTTTCGCCGGTGCCTGTTCTTGTTTGCATGAGCCCAGGAAGAGGA
>CANBTK010000495.1 GCA_947372365.1 Flavipsychrobacter stenotrophus
TACTGTGGATTTCTATAACCTGATGAATGATGCTACTTTGCTTAAAACCAGCGAGTTTGCGCAAGAAATTGTAAAGAGCCTTAAGTAATTGGCACCCCGCAGGCCGGAATAAAAATAAAGAGTACCAACATATAGTTTTGCCTAAATGAAATATTTTGCTAAAATCATTTGTTAAATCTGAATAAACTGTATTTTGGTTGTAAATTTGTAATTGATTAACTGAATTAGCTGATGGCTCTAAATATTGCGTCTTACATTGACCATACTTTGTTAAAGCAAACTACCACCCTTGCCGAGGTAGATAAGATTTGTGTTGAAGCTTCAATGGAGAATTTTGCTTCCGTATGCATACCTCCAAGGTACGTATCTGACGCTAAAAAATTACTGGATGGTTCAAGGGTTAAAATAGCAACTGTAATCGGCTTCCCGCTTGGGTACAATGTTACAGACGTTAAGCTCAGGGAAATTAACGATGCACTGGATATGGGTGCTGACGAGCTGGACATGGTACATGACCTTTGCGCCTTAAAGAACAATAACTGGAAACTGCTGGAGGATGAGATTGCAGCCTGCCTGAAGCCCATACAAGATGCGGGCAAGGTGATGAAAGTGATTATAGAAACCGGCATACTCACAGATAATGAAATTATCAGGTGCTGCGAATTATACAGTAACTATAAGATTGACTTTATAAAAACATCAACCGGGTTTGCTGATATAGGTGCATCGGTACACGCAGTTAAGCTGATACGTGCCAATACACCCGAAAGGATGGGCATTAAAGCATCAGGCGGCATTACCACATTCGCTTTTGCAAAAGAGCTGATTGATGCAGGTGCTACCCGCCTGGGTACTACGGCAAGCATGAAGATTGTGAAAGAAAGCAGGGCTGGGCAAGAATAGGTAATTACAGCAGAAAAGACTGAGGCGCGCAAAACGACCTGATTTTTTTGATATTAATAAAGAAAGGAGCCAACAGGCTCCTTTCTTTATTAATGCTTCTTTAAAATTAATTTGCTTGCGCAGCAGCAGCGGCCTTCATGGCCAGATTATCGTCATGGCTTGGGCCGTACATACCAGGTACCGGGATATCTAATAAGCGAAGGTAAACGCTCAATTGCCCACGGTGGTGGTACATGTGGCTATAAGCCATAGAGCGGAGTACTACTTTTTTAGGCATTGTAAACATAACATGGTCGCCGCGGCGCAACGTCCACATCGAATCGAAGTCTGCATCTGTACTTTTCTCCAGGGCTTCAATAGCCTCGTTTACCTTGCCGTCAAAGTACGCAGCCAGTTCCTCGCTCGATGGCGCTATATATGGCTTGTAGTCCATTGTCGCAAGGTCAAGCTCAGCTGTATTCATGGTCATGGTAATCCATCCTGGCAGGTCGGCAACGTGCGAAGCAAGGCGGCCCATAAGCATTGAATGTTCGTGGGGCTTCCAATCGTTCTTTTCCGATGGTACGCAAAGTAGCATTTTGCGTGTATTTGCAGCTTCCATTTTCAGTTCTGCAATCAGTGCTTGGTTTTGAGGCATAGCTATATGTATTTTTGTGAAGGTAAGGAAAAACAAAATCCACAAACAAGTTAACAGAAAATTAAACTCCATGAAACAGCTAGTCAGGTTTTTACCACTTTGCTGGCTGTTAGCCGGGGCAGGCTGCACACCCGGCCACCCGTCACCGGGCCTTCCCATAGCCTTTTATAATTGCGAAAATCTATTCGATACAGTTGACAACCCCAACACAAATGATGATGAATTTACGCCCGGCGGCCTGTACCATTACACCCAGGCAACCTACGAACAAAAGCTGCACAACATAGCGACCGTGCTGCAAAGCATGGGCTACAACAATGGGCAGGCCTACCCTGCCCTTATAGGCCTTGCCGAAGTAGAAAACGCAGAAGTGCTGCGTGCACTTACCCACCAACCAGAACTGGAGCGTATGAACTACCAATTCGCCATTACCACCGGGCACGATAAAAGGGGCATTAACGTGGGGCTGCTTTATGACAGTACCCGGTTCCGCAAAATAAGCGAGTCCGCAATCGGTATAACCAGCGATAGCGGCTCAATTGCCACCCGCGATATCCTTTATGTATGTGGAACGCTGGCTGGCGATACCGTGCATATCTTCGTTAACCACTGGCCTTCCCGCCGCAACGACAGCCAAAATGAAGGGCAAGCACCTAATAACAGGCTGCTTGCTGCGCAGCGCCTTAAAGAAATAGCAACTGAATGCCAGAAGGCAAATCCCGGAGCCCGGATAATTGTTATGGGCGACTTTAACGACAACCCTACCGATAGCAGCATGACCCACATACTTGGCGCACAAGGTAGCCCTACACAGCTACCTGCAACGGCTTTATACAACCCATATGCTGCCATCTATTCCGGCGGCGGTGGCACTGAAAACTACCGGGGCAGCTGGAACTTATTTGACCAGATTATTGTTTCTGCCCCGTTTATGAACAGCACCAGCGGCATACAGCTGGACAGTGCCACCATCTATAAACCCAACTTCATTACCGAACAGCGCCACAACATAGGCGCACCCCGCCGCTCCTTCATAGGCACCTACTTGGCCGATGGGTATAGCGACCATTTCCCGGTTATGATTTACCTGAGCAGGCATTAGCTAGCTAACCGGTTTTGCGATTGAAATAATTATACCATCCTTTCCGGGTTTTGAACGTGATTTTCAACGATTTACTACAATAATACCACCCTTTCAGGGTGCTTTAAACCTCGAAGAGGTGCCATTATTATAGTAAAGAAGCCTAGCCTGCTCTTAAAACCCTGAAAGGGTGGCATATCGTACCAAACGCACAACGGGTTGGCCATAAAATTCCAATAAGCCTCTATTGAAATTGGCTGTATTGTCCCCGTGCCTCCGTAAATTTACCAAACGCCTACCCACGCCTATCTGGGGCATTTTTACTTTTAATTTTTACTTTTTTATTTTTACAAAATGGCACTCTTCTCACAACTCAATAACTACAGGAATACCGGATTATTAATAATGCGTGCCGGAATAGGGGCCATGATGATTTTTCATGGGCTGCCTAAAATAACCCACCCTGAAAAATGGGCCGGGCTGGGCGAGGCAATGGGCTCGCTGCACATCCATTTCCTCCCTGCCTTTTGGGGTTTTATGTGTGCTGTTACCGAAACCATTGGCGGCCTATTTACCGTTATGGGGCTGTGGTTCAGGCTGG
>CANBTK010000496.1 GCA_947372365.1 Flavipsychrobacter stenotrophus
CGGGCACCATAAGGTTACTAATGGGTGGTGGCTATGAGTCAATCGAAGGCTATCCATCTACTACTTTTCCTATAGCACGGCCCAATGGTATAGCCGTTGATGCTTCTGGTAATGTTTACGTTTCAGACCAAAACAACAACAAGATTTGGAGGATAAATAATACCGGGTTTACCTATACTGCAGCCGGCAATTTTACCAGTGGTTTTTCGGGTGATGGTGGCCCGGCTTCTGCTGCAAATATATCCTACCCGGGAGCCTTGACTGTAGACGCTTCGGGCAATTTATATTTTGTGGATGGCAATAACAACCGTGTTCGTAAAGTATCGACCAGTGGAATTATCACTACAGTTGCGGGTAATGGTTCAGTTGGTTCTTCAGGCGACGGCGGCCAGGCAACAGCGGCATCGCTTAATATACCGTCGGGCCTGGCATTTGATGCAGCCGGTAACCTTTTAATTACCGACCAGGGCAACCAGCGCGTAAGGCAGGTATCTCCGTCAGGTATAATTACTTCAATTGCGGGTACCGGTGCTGTTGGCAGTACCGGTGATGGCGGACCAGCTACTGCCGCAACTTTCTACAACCCTATGGGCATCGTTGCCTACGGTGGCAGCATTTATGTTGCTGATATGGGCAATAATACCATCAGGCAGATAGGCACGGTTACTGCAAACCATGCACCAACCTTTAATGGCGGCGCTTCACAGAGCTTAAGTGCATGCGCAGGAACCGCAACGTCAATTAGCTCAAGGCTGGCAATAACCGATATCGACGCTTCGCAAACTGAGACATGGACCGTCGTTTCAGCACCTGCACACGGTACGCTCACCGGGTTAACAATTACCGCCACGTCTAATGGTGGTATCCTTATTCCGGGTGCAGTTAACTATACCCCTACTGCCGGATATTCGGGTACAGATACCTTCAGAATTAGAGTATCTGATGCTACTAATAACAACACTACCTTGATTACAGCAAATGTGGCTGCGGGAGTAAGCGCTGGTGTAATTTCCGGCCCGTCAAAAGTTTGTGCATCGGCCCATGCGTGGGTAACATTCACAAACACGGTAGCAGGTGGTACATGGTCTACAAGTGATCCGTCAGCAACTACAATTAACTCCATTACCGGTGCGCTTTATCCTAACTGGGGTGCGAATTTTACTATTTCATACACCGTAGCAAATGTTTGTGGATTGGCTATATCAACCAAGCCCGATACGTCATTAACGCTACCGGTATTATCAAGTATCACTGGTCCTACTACGGTTGCTGTGGGTGCTACTATTACCCTGGCGAATACCTTGGCTGGCGGCACCTGGACTAGCTCCAGCACAACTGTTGCATCTGTAACTTCAGCGGGAGTAGTGCGAGGCAATACAGATGGATATGCTACCATTACTTACTCGGCTACGAATTATTGCGGTTCATCCAGTACCAGTCAGGCTATTACTGTAGGTACGCCTCCGGTATCGCCTTACATTTTCAATTTTGCGGGTAACAATGCCATGTCAACAGGCTATGAGTCAAGTACCTATAAGGATGATGGTTTTAATGCTAATTTCAGAAAAATATATTTCCCGTCTGGCGTAGCCAGGGATAGGAACGGATTTATTTACTTTTCGGAACAAGGAAACAACCTAGTTAGAAAAGTGAGTACTATTACCGGTGAGTTGATAACAATTGCTGGCAACTATCCTAACGTTGGCTATTCTGGCGACGGCGGGCAAGCAACGGCAGCGACGATCAATACTCCGGCAGGTGTAGCGGTTGACAAAAATGGCAACGTATATATTGCCGATCAGGCCAACGCAAGGATAAGAAAAGTAAATACATCGGGCATCATTACCACAATTGCCGGTACTGGTACGGTTGGTTATACTGCCGACGGAGCTGCGGCTTCAAGTGCACAGATAGCACAGCCATTGGCAGTTGCAGTTGATACTTTGGGCAATGTTTATTTTGCTGAGCAGAACAACCATCGCATTCGTAAAATTTCAACAACCGGAATACTATCAACGGTTGCAGGAAACGGTTCTGCTTCATTTAGCGGTGACGGTGGTGCAGCAACTGCCGCAGCAATATCTTACCCTGCCGGTGTGTGGGTTGACGATGCAAGAAACATATATGTTGCAGATGCAGGCAACAACAGAATTAGAAAAGTAAATACTTCCGGCGTAATTACAACTATTGCTGGCAATGGCAGCGCCGCCTTTAGTGGCGACAATGGGGCTGCAACTGCAGCGGCCTTGTATAACCCGTACGGAGTTACAACGGACTCGGCAGGTAATATTTATATCGCTGACCGAAACAACAATAAAATACGGAAAGTAAGTACATCAGGCATTATCTCTACCATTGTAGGCATAAACGCTACCGGTGGCAACGGCGGCCCTGCAACTGATGCGGCTGTTTATTCGCCTCAGGGCGTTGTAATGGATGGCGGCAATTTGTACATAGCAGCCTTTGCCGAGCATGAGGTACGCATTGTTGGGAAGAAAGTACCTTATATGTACTCTGGGCCTTTTATGTTGAACTCTGTCCTAAATATTGCGCCATGTAAAAATGGTGGTGCTTTCAGGCTGGATACCCTCCTAACTGTAAGGGACTTAGACCTGGGGCAGATAGATACCTTTAAAACCAGGATAGCCCCACTGCATGGTACATTGAGCGGAGTACCGGCAACTGTAGCAACTAACGGTGGCTATATTACTCCGTCTAATATTTTCTACACTCCTGCGGCAGGTTATACTGGCCCGGATACTTTCTGGATAAAGATATGCGACCGGTTCGATTCTGCGAATATCTGGTTCTTTGTAAATGTAACAGGGGCGGCCACGTTGAGCGCTATAAGTGGCGCATCAACCGTTGCAATAAGTACGCCAATCACATTAACGAATGCCACTGCCGGCGGCGTATGGTCAAGTACCAACCTTGCAAGGGCAACAGTAGGGAGTGCAACAGGTGTTGTAAAGGGGCTTACGGCTGGTGCTGACACCATTGTGTACACTGTTGACAACGGCTGTGGCACCTCTTTTGTAAAGAAGGGGATTACCGTAGTTGCCGGCAGGGATGGGCAGGAAGCTGATGGCCTCACGGATGCGGGTGTATCAATTTTCCCTAACCCAGCCAATGGCAGCATATATATATCATCGCTTAACAATACAACCACAAGCTTACAGGTGAGGGTTATAGATATGGTGGGCAGGGTAGTGTATGAC
>CANBTK010000497.1 GCA_947372365.1 Flavipsychrobacter stenotrophus
TGGCATGCCTGGGCTATACCTAAACAAAGCGGGAGGGCAACCAGAAACACGATGAGGCCCGAAAAAAAATCTTTTTTAAAGTTAAATGACGTTTGCTTTTCCATAAGAAACTAAAAGGAGTGTATGCCGGTCATGCACAGTTTGCGGCAGGCGCAACTGTAAGCCACTGGTTACATACGGGGTGAAATAATTGATGATAAAAGCAGCAACAGTAGTTGCGCCTTGTTTACAGGTGGCAGCATGCGGTTAATGCAACGCATAGCACAGTGGCCATTGCTAAGTACAGCAATGGATCAGGCCTACCTGAAAAGATGGAAATGAATTAGCAAAAATCGGGAGGGGGCGTGGGGATATTCGGGGTAAAATGGTCAGGCAATATAGACGCCTGATGAATAGCCACTTGTATTTTATTAGTTAAGTCCAGCAAAGCAGCAACAGTAGTTTCAGATACAACCTCTGTAAAAGGGTCCATCTCCTTCTTTACCTTGCAAAGCCCGTCGTCATCGCCGGTACAATCATCCGAATGCACTTCTTCGGTGGTCTGCCCCTTGCCCAATAGTTTGCCTATCTCGCGCACCGGAAGCACGGAGAAAAGGAAGACAAGGACAAAGAAATAAGCAAACACCTTTTTCATTATAGCAAAGAAAAGGGAAACTTATTAAGTTTCCCTCTTTTATTGCGATAAAAAATTGTTAATTGGCCTAGGGTTATACAACGCCGGCATCATAAGCCTGCTCGCCGTGTATAGATGCATCAAGGCCCGCAGCCTCGGCGCTTTCATCTACCTTCACCGGTGTTACCATATTAATCAATGCCAGCATACCGTAGGTAAATATGTAAGCATATATGCAGGTACCCACAACTGCTAAAGTCTGGTACAAGAAAAATTTAGAGCCACCATAAATAAGCCCATCTGCACCGCCAGCATTAATAGCCTTTGAAGCAAACACACCCAGCAAAATAGTACCCAGGCAACCGCCTATGCCATGTACGCCCCACACATCAAGGGCATCATCCCAGCCCATGCGGTTTTTAAGGTGCACAGCCAGGTAACAAACCCCACCGGCCGATATGCCTATTATAACCGCTGATGTCAAAGAAACATAGCCCGCAGCAGGGGTAATGGTAGCCAGGCCGGCAACAGCACCTGTAAGCAAGCCTACAAACTTTGGCTTTTTTACCAGGCTCCACTCAATAGCCAGCCACGTAATGGCGGCAAAAGAAGCAGCCACATCGGTATTAATAAACGCCTGCCCAGTTATGGCATCAACATCCAGCTCGCTGCCCGCATTAAAGCCATACCAGCCAAACCACAGCAAGCCTGTGCCTATAGCTATAAGCGGCACACTGTTAGGCGGCGACTCTGTATCCCTCCTTTTGCCTACATACATTACTGAAGCCAGCGCGGCAAAACCTGCCGTAGCATGCACCACAATACCGCCGGCAAAATCGCGCACACCCAACTGGAACAGTAAGCCATTGCCCCATACCATATGCACGAAAGGATAATAAACCAATACCTGCCACAAAACCAGGAAGACAAGGTAAGATTTGAACGTAACCCTGTTTACAAATGCCCCGGTAATAAGCGCAGGTGTAATAATGGCAAACATCATCTGGTAGGCAAAAAACACGAACTCAGGTATTTTGCGGCCTTCTGTGCCCACCGAATAGGCTGAATTTAAATCAACACCATGCATAAACACCTTCTGGAAATCGCCAATGATGCCACCCATGGCATTGCCACTGAAGCAAAGCGAGTACCCAAACATATACCATAGTATGGTAGTAATGCCCATTGATACGAAACTCTGTATCATAATACCCAATATATTACGCTTGCCGGCAAGGCCACCGTAAAAGAACGCAAGGCCGGGCGTCATTAACATTACCAAACTTGTGGCCAGCAGCATAAATGCAGTACTGCCTGTGTCGAAGGTACTCATAGTTGTATTGGTTTTAAAAGTGGTTAGCCTATTTAGCGCTGTTAATTACGCCCTTAATAATATCGAAACTTATACCCGCATGTACCATTACTTCAAACCTGCTGTTCTGTGGCGCGTTGTTATAATGGAAAATCCATTGGTTGTCGTCCATCTGCAGCATCCTGCCTTCCAGTTTTATGTAAGAACCTGTGGTTGGCTTGTATTCTGCGCCTGCGGTTGCACCCCAAAGCTTGTAGCCTGTTGCTTTGCCCTTTTCATCGGTAATGTTACTAGACATAATTGCATCGGGGTCCTGAAACACTTCGCCCCTGGCATAAACTGCAAATGCCTTTGTTGCCTGGTACTTTATTGTAGCCAGCGCACTGAACATGTTTGCCGATTTTTTAGCGTCAGTTAGCTTTGAGTTTTCCTGTATGCAATAGTCGCCGCCTACCTGTAAGCGCCACTTCTTCTTCTGATAGTTTACATAAGCGTTCTGGTGCACACGCAGGTGCTTTACCGTTGTGCCGGGCTGGCTGTCATCGCCTATATAGTCGGTATAGCCAATATTCCACTTGTCGTTAAATGTATAGGTAAGCGCAGCGCCTAATGATTTCTTTTCGTTGTTGTCGTTATAAATACCGTAGCCGTTAAGCAGGTACACATTGATATCAAATTTTTTGGTTGGGCTGTAGTTAAGCCTGATGCCACTTTCGTAATAAGGCTCGTAGTAAGTACCCACAGATACCGAACTGGCAATATTTTCTACTGGCAACAAGTATTCAGTGCCAAAGTGCGTCCTGAACAATCCCCCATCTATCCACAGCTTTTTGCAGATTTTAACGCCGGCATGGGCTTCCATAACCGGGCCATAGGTTGGTGCCCAGGTACTGCTGGCAATATCGCCGTACTGTAGCGCTATCTGTGTCCTTATTTTATCGGCATTGTACTGGAAAGTGAGCATAGCCGTATTCAGCGACGGGCTATTGCTGCGCGGCGACAGTGATGGGAACTTCTGGAAATTGCCCGGCCCTACCGAATCGGTATATTGCGCATAATAAACATCTATATAGCCGCTCAGCGAATAGGTAGCTACAGTTTCAACCTTAGGGGCTTCCTCTTTTTCCTTCTCATCTTTTGCGTTCATTACAGAAGCCGGCTGCGTAACATCGAGCGCAGGGTTCTGGGCATAATTGGCAACAGGGCATAGCAAAATAGCGGGCAACACTCCAAGTAGAATACGTTTGATCACCGAAAAATATTTTAGTTACAACAAACATATTCAAATAA
>CANBTK010000498.1 GCA_947372365.1 Flavipsychrobacter stenotrophus
GCCAGTGATAGTTCCCGCTGATGGCAGTGGGTTTACTGTTACTGAAGCTGTAGCTAAATCTGTGCCGCAACTGTTGGTTACTGAGTAAGATATGGTTGCTGTACCTGCGCCACCACCTGTTACAACACCAGTTGCACTTACCGAGGCTATTGCTGGGCTGCTACTGCTCCAGGTGCCGCCAGTAGATGCACTCAAAGTAGTGGTTGCGCCAACGCAAACTGTAGTAGTACCGGTGATAGTACCCGCCGATGGCAATGGGTTTACGGTTACTGAAGCTGTTGCTACATCTGTGCCGCAACTGTTGGTTACTGTATAAGATACAGTTGTGCTACCGGCAGCAACGCCTGTGACAACACCAGCGGTCGAAATAGAGGCAATCGACGTGCTTGCACTTGTCCAGGTACCGCCCGTTGCAGCGCTTAGTGCTGTTGTGGCGCCTGCGCACACAGTTGTAGTTCCACCTATTGCTCCCGCACTCGGTAGCGGATTAACGGTTACAGTTGCAGTTGCCGCAGCCGTGCCGCAGCTATTGGTCATTGAATAAGAAATAACTGCACTACCTGCTGCAATTCCACTTACAACTCCGCTTGCAGAAACAGATGCCGTCGAAGTACTTGTGCTGCTCCACGACCCACCAGTAGTTGCGTCGGCCAATGTTGTTGTAGCACCAACACATACTGTTGTTGTACCGGTGATGGTTCCCGTTGCAGGCATTGGATTTATCGTAATAATTTTGGTTACAGTCTGATCTCCATATACGGTATAACTGATAGTATCAATGCCGGCAGAAACGCCCGTAACAATACCGCCTGCAACTGTTGCATGGCCGTTGCTGCTGGTCCATACGCCACCGGAAATAGCATTGGTAAGCGTAATGGTAGCACCTTCACAAACACTTGTTGCACCGGCAATAGCGCGCAGTGTATCTTCAATAGTATTTAAAGTAGTGTTGGTGACAACTGCCGGGTTGTAATCAAAATAAATGTTAGCCGTATTGGTAATTTGCGTGCCGGCAGCACGGCTCGGTTTAGGGTCTATATTAAACGACACATAGCCCTTGCTACCTTCAAGGTCAGTGGTACTATCAGGCAAATAAATATCATTGAAAACAAACTTGATGACATTGCCGCTGACCTGAACCAGGTTGACCGAAGCAGTTGCATTGATCAATTGCAGCGTTGCAATATCCAATTCGTCGCTGATAGTATCCACAACTACAATATTCCTCGCCCTCGCGGTACCTGTATTCTGGAAGTGTACGATGTAACTCAAGGAAGTGCCATCTCTGATATAGCCCTGTGTCCCAAATCCCTGTGGTGACACTTCTTTTTCATTCGGATCCCATGAGCCAAGTACATGATTATTCCATGCATAGGTATTATTGGAAGTATCAGGGTCGGTCAATGAGGTTGGGGTAACATGCACAATATTGTGCACATTATCGCCAATAGCAGCGGTGGTATTTGTTCTCACCTTCACTTCGCCGTTAAAATCCATCAAATCATGATGGGTGCTGAATACCCACGACATTGTACGGCCTGAAATAGATGTCGGCGTTGGCCCGGAACGCATTCCCAGGTAAGTAAGATTCGTATCGATAGTAAGGCTCACCGTTGCTGATAGGGAATCACACATATATCCCCATGAATTGCTTGACCAGATGGTTATAACACCGGTGTCCCCGGGAATAAACCTTGATCCCCAGGCCGCGATATGCATGTCCAATGCGGTAAGTGTACCATGGCATGTAAATCCAAAATCCTGGCTATAAGTGCTGCCCATCGTGGACATAACACTATACGCACCTGTGCTGGGGCATGAAAGGCTCAGAGAATCAAGACCATATCCAAACGCGCCAAAATAATCTGGCATGATAGAGTAGCTATTACTGTCTATAAGGTGAATGCCATAATGCCCGGAGCTATCACACCATACATAGCTCGTATCAGATAAGGTATTATTAATAACGGCTATCGGCCAGAACCGCAACCTGGTTTCTCCGGAATCAGCAGTACAATTACCATTCTCATCCCTGTACAAAACACCTGATAACCCTGAGCAACTTGCCCCAACCGAAATAGTTGGGCCGCTTATCACGTGCGTGCTATCCAGTTTCCGTATTGATGTATGGAAAGCGCCATGGCTATAATAAGCATGTGAAACCGTAGTCCGGCAGGAATAAGTGCCATACCCATCTGTATAACGGGATGCATAAACCGTATCATCTGTACCATCTCCATAGTTGATATAGTAGGCAATTGATGACGTTGTGTCAGCAGCACCATGAAGCAGCCCTTTCAGATCGAACGATGTCGTAAATGGAATGGCGCAACCTGTAGTTATTGAATCATGTGTCAAAATTGAAGAAGGTATATAACCCGCAGCGCTGCAATTGACCAATGTAAATTCAGGATAAGGCCCGTATCCAACGTCCTGCCATAGAAAACTATGACTACCAGAATTACAAGCGGCATCTACCAATGGCCTGTAATTACCGGGGCTGGCGTAGTTATGATAACCGACGTAGGTATAGCCGTAGTATAATATTGAGGGGTAATAGCCAACGTCACGGAACGTATCAGCAAGGTCAACAGTTACCACATGAACATCACTGGTACCATCGCCGTAATATATCTTTATATATGCAGAATCGTAGATGGACGGATTTCCGGCCACGCCTCCTTTTACTGTCACCCTTACATTCGCAGGGTACGTACATGGCGAGCTTACTATACTATCGTAAACATACTTTACCACAACGCTACTTACATTGGTATCGCATACCGAACCAACCGTAATAGGCGGAGCCAACGCCAGATCCGAAAAACCGTTGCGCACAGTATATTTAAATTGCGCACGATAAACACCAGGAAAATTATAAGTATGAGGTGGCAGATAATTGAACCCCGTCCCGAATGCATAACCTCCACCCGTTGAATAGTAAGGTGCCCGATAAAAAGCCGTATCACCATCTCCATAATCTATATGTACCCGTGCAGAGTCGGTAGAAGCTGGCGTTCCTGCAATTGTTACAGTAAGGCCGAATTGATTTGTTGAAGGTAACGTACATGCAGTAGAAACTAAACTGTCACTCCTGGTCGCTGTTACGACTTCCGAGTATCCTGAATCAATCATTATTAAGTTATAGTCACTATATGTCAGTATGTTTCCGGCAGCATTTACAAAATAAGGAACTAAATAATCGCCATGACC
>CANBTK010000499.1 GCA_947372365.1 Flavipsychrobacter stenotrophus
GGTAAAACAACTTTGGTAAAAAGGCTGCTGGAAAATTGCCCTGCCCTTAGTTTTTCTATTTCGGCCTGCACCAGGCAGCCCAGGCCGGGCGAAGTGCATGGCAAAGATTATTATTTTTACACCGAAACTGAGTTTAAGCAACTGATAGATGAGGACGCTTTTATAGAGTGGGAAATGGTGTACACGGGTAAGTACTACGGCACTTTGCGCTCCGAACTGCAGCGCATATGGGATGCGGGGCATTCGCCGTTGGTAGATATTGATGTGCAGGGCGCATTAGCCATCAGCGACAAATATAAAAGCATTTCGCGCACCATTTTTATTCAGGCACCGTCCATAGACGAACTAAGGACAAGGCTGATATTGCGTGGCACTGAAACAGAACATACACTGGAGGAAAGGATAAGCAAAGCATTGGTAGAACTTTCTTTTGCGCCAAGGTTTGACAAAATCATTGTCAATGACGACCTTAAAACCGCCACAAATGATTTAATAACTCTAGTGGAAGAGTTTATCAGCTAGGCTGTGGCGGAGGTTATTTAAATTGAGCTTCTAATACCTACCCTTAAATAATTACTTTTGAGTATTATATACTGAACATGGCTAAGAAACAAAATAATACCCCAACTGCGCCGCAACCAACCGAAGCAGCGGCAACAGGCCACCAACCGGTAGCTAAGCAGCCTGCTGCCAGAAAACCATTATCACTATATGATTTTAAAGTACAGGCATGGGTAGTGGCCCTGCTCGCCTTCATTTTCTACGCTAACACCTATTTTAATGAGTGGGCGCATGACGATGGCATTGTAATTGTAAAGAACGAATACGTGCAGGAAGGCTTTACCGGGCTGAAAGGCATTTTTACTAAAGATGCTTACGATAGCTACTACAGGCAGCTGAATACTGTGAACCAGCTGGCCGGAGGCAGGTACAGGCCTTTATCTATAGCCACATTCGCAATAGAACAGCAGTTTTTTGGCGCAGTGCCTGAAGAGAAAGTAGATAGCTTCCTGAAGCAGAATTTCGCTTATGGAATTAGTGGGCCTGAAGAAAAGAAACTGGTAAGCAATATGCACATGAGGCACCTTTTTAATGTATTCTGGTACATGGCATTGGTGGTGGTTTTGCTGTATTTCCTGCGGAACATTGTACTGAAAAACGACCCTATTATTGCGTTTATGGCCGTAATACTCTTTACCATACACCCCATACATACCGAGGTCGTAGCTAACGTAAAGAGCCGCGATGAGATTATGTCGCTTTTGTTTATGTGCCTCACGTTCATCTTTGCTTTTAAATACGAGGAACAGAAAAAACTGCCGTTGCTTATCGCCGCCTTATGCAGCTTCCTGCTGGCATTCCTGGCAAAAGAATATGCCATTACTCTGGTAGTTCTTATCCCGCTTTCGTTTTACCTGTTTAAAGATTATACCATACCGCGCAGCATCAAAACCTTCCTGCCCTATATGGCGGTGGTATTGCTGTACTTTTTTATCCGTATAAAAGTAGCTTCGGGCGGAAGCGATGCCACGCTTTATGATATGCTTCACTCCCTGGGCGAGGGCAACGAAAATTCGGAAAAAGAAGTATTGAATAACCCTTATTATTTTGCAACGCATACACAGAAAATAGCTACGGAAATAGCTACATCGCTTAACTACCTTAAGCTGCTTATTTTCCCGCACCCACTTTCAGCCGACTATTCGTACAACAGCATACCTTATAAAGACTACAGCAACTGGCAGGTTTGGCTATCCATTTTAGTGCATACCTGCATAATAGGCGCGACCGCATACTTTATATTTTTCCGCAAAAACTACAAAGTATTTGCGTTTGCCTTCACGTTTTATATGATACACCTGCTGCTGGTAAACAACCTTATCTTCAACATTGGCGCAACAATGGGCGAACGCCTTATTTTCCACTCGTCTGTTGGCTTCTCCATTGTTGTAGCTTACCTGCTTTACAAGGGTTTTGAAAAAATACAGCCCGGTGCACAGGTAAAAACAGGGCTTATTGCAGTAATGGCTGTGATTGTTGTTTTATGTGGCTTTAAAACTATAAGCCGTAACCCAGACTGGAAAAACGACAAAACGCTTTTCTTTCAGGATATTAATGTGGTACCGAGCAGCGTGCTGGTAAATGGCAACGTGGCCGCAGCCTATATTACAATGGCCGACCATGAAACAGATACTGTTACCAAGTATAAGTACCTGCACAAAGCTATATCGCTGCTTGACAAGGCTATAGCCATACACCCCACTTTTGTGGCTGGCTACCTGAACCAGGGCATAGCCTACTACAAGATGGGCGTTCTGGACAGCGCACAAAAATGCCTGGACAGTGTACGTAAAAACTACCCTAACTACCCTACCCTCAGGAACCTGTATTCGCTGCTGGGCGACTACCATATGCGCAATGGCTGGAATAACTATGGCAAAATAGGCAAGTACCCCGAGGCAATAAAAGAGTTTGAACTGGGTATTGCTATTGACTCAACTAACCCCGAACTGTGGTACAATCTGGGTGGCGCATATTTCTCTAATAAACAAGCAGCACAGGCTATAACTGCATGGCAAAAAACACTACAGCTTAACCCGCAGCACCAGCAGGCCCGTATGGGTATGCAGGCCGCGTATGGTATGTTAGGTTTTCAGGGGGCGCAGCCTGCCACACCCACCCCAAGGGGGAATGCAGAAATGCAGCCTGCTAACCAACCACCGCCTGCCCAAAAGCACTAAAAGGCTTTTGGGGCTTATGTAGCCAATGCTCATCAATGATTAACCCATGGCCGAAACAGATATAGAACAAGGCATTAAGCGCAGCAGGATAGAACTGCTGTTGCTCTTCGCGCTATACCTGATCATCCTGCCCCGGGCGTCTATGGAGTATGATATGGGCTTCTGGCAGCAGTGGGCAGTAGCCATACACCGCAATGGGCTGGGCAATGCCTATAGCTCCGGCATTAACTACTTCCCTTTTTACCTGTATGGGCTGTATTTTTACGATTTGCTGCAGGGCACGGAGGCTAACATTATACACAACATCAACAGCATTAAAATACTGTTCGTTTGTTTTGATTTCCTGCCGCTGTTTGTGCTGTGTGGCTTCAGGCAGAAAATCCTTTCTTTTAAAATCCCGGACCTGTACCTGTTACTGAACATTGCCTATGTATTCAATTCCATGGTTTGGGGGCAGATGGACAGTATG
>CANBTK010000500.1 GCA_947372365.1 Flavipsychrobacter stenotrophus
CGTAGCCGACAGCCATGCCAACGCCTACATAAGGCTGAAGCTGGCGCTAACCGAAGATAACCCCACCATAAAGCCCTACCTTGAAAACGAGTGGGCGAAGCTGGATGACGTACAGGATGTGCCGGTAAATATGTCGGTAACCATGCTGCATACCATGCATGCCCGCATGGTGGCTATACTTGCCAAAATGAAACCGGAACAATGGGAGCGCACCTATTACCATCCCGAACATGAGCGTTCCATACCCCTCTGGGAAATGGTGGCTATGTATGCCTGGCACAGCAAGCACCATACTGAGCATATACGCAAACTGAGGGAGCGCATGGGCTGGCATTTTTAAGCCCCGGCAACAACATAAATTAACGCCGGGCAATATAAATAAGTTATGTTTTTACAAGTTGAATGGTACATTTGTAACCAAAGCCATATAATATGCGTTCATACCTTGACTATTTCCCGCACATACACAGCATACTGAGGTATTTTGTATTAATTTTTACGCTTATTACAGCAGTAATGAGCCTTATGGGCATGCTGGGCAAAAAAGAGTTTGGCAAAACCAACAGGAAGATGGCCTTGTTCATGCTCATATCATGCGACCTGCAGTTACTGGCCGGCCTGGCGGTTTACTACCTGGGCGGGCATATACTTATGCTTAAAACCGGGGCGGCAGTTGCCAACCACTACAACAGGTTTTACTCTATAGAGCACCCTGTAGCCATGATACTGGGCATCATACTGGTGCATATGGGCTATAACGTTACCAAGAAAGCCATGGATAGCGGCGCTAAGCTAAAACGCCTGTTCTGGTTCTCATTTATAGCGTTTGTTATTTTTGTATCGCAGACCCCGTGGCCAGGTGCCAAGGATACTGCAAAGCCACTGTTCCCCGGTACTGCGGCAGTAGTTGCCACTGTGCCTGTTGCGGCCCGATAAACCAGGTATTTTCCCCGTGCATTGGGGGCACCCCCAGTTTTTAAATCCACCTTTCAGGGTGCCGAGCCAGATAGCCCATGTTCCGTACCATACTGCAACCGTTTTATGCTTTTTTTGTAGCAGCAACATTCCTGGCAAGCCTTGTTATTGTTTTGCCGCTGGTAGCCCTTTTCAGCCTGGGCAATAGCTTTGCCGCACGCCGAGCCATACATGCCGTAATAAGGGGCTGGAGCGTACTGTGGCTGTGGCTGATAGGCATGCCGGTGCGGGCCGAAGGCGAACCCATGCCGGAAGGCAGGTACATTGTAGTGGCCAACCACATATCTTACCTGGATACATTGGTGATTTTCCCTGCCATAAAAGGCTACTTCAGGCCGCTGGGCAAAAAAGAAATCGTAAAAATCCCAATTGTGGGTTTCATCTATAAGCAGATTGTGATACTGGTAGACAGGGGCAGTGCCCAGAGCCGTGCCAAAAGCATGAAGCTGATGTGGCGCGTGCTTAAAAACGAAGGCAATATTGTCATTTTCCCCGAAGGCACTTTTAACGAAACAGGCGCAGCCCTGAAAGATTTTTATGATGGTGCCTTCAGGCTGGCACTAACCACTGGCACCGACATACTGCCGCTGCTGCTGCCCGATACCAGTGAACGCTGGCACTATAGCGGCTGGTGGAAACTGTGGCCGGGCAGGAACCGGGTGAAATTCCTGGAGCCGGTAAGCGTGGCGGGGATGACAATGGCTGACTTAGCAGCCCTTAAACAGGAAACCTACCGGAAAATGGAAGCCGGCCTGGTGGCATATGCGGCCGAAGGGCAGGGCCAGGAGGAGGCTTAACCCCCGGTTAAGGCCGCTGGCAGGCTATTTTGGGGCGCGAAAAGGGGGCAATTCAATATGAATTTGTAACTAATAGCAGCCATAACAGCCAATAAAGCCAAAAAATTGTATCATTGCAATTAAAAAAGCGGTTTTAATTATAAAAAATTGTGTGAAAGTTCTAATTTTATCGCTGCAACAATCCGTTACTTATAAAAATTAATAACCGAATAAATGGTAAATATGCAAAAGGGAATGCTAAAACGCTCTACGAAACTGGTGATGATGTTATTCATTGCTTTAAGTTTTAAATCTTATGCACAGGATATAGTAAAAATCAGGAACCAGAATTTCACCTCCTATTTCTCTAAGTCCCAACATCTTCCAGTACTAGTGGTTTATACCCTTACTCCCGAGCTGTTTAACTGTAGCAAACAAAAAGGTGAAAATGGCGTTACACTTGCCACTGACCCCCAATTGCCTGAATATTCTGACCTGAAAGACGATTATACTTTTACACAGTTTGACCATGCGCAGATGATGTCGCCTAGCGAAAACACCTGCGACAAAGATGCATACCGCGAAAGCTACTACTACACTAACGTAATGCCAATGCCAAAGAACCTTTACAAATCACTTTGGGAAAAGCTGCACGAAAAAGAAAAAATCAAAGCAAAGAAATTCAAGAAAATTAAGGTGTTTGCCGGTACTGTAGGCCGTAACTGGGTTATAGGTGCTACCAACAACGTAATAGTGCCTGAATATTGCTGGAAAGTGATTTACATACCTAGCACCGACGAATACCTGTGCTATGAGTTCCACAACATTGAGCCATTTAACCCTGATGACAAAATAGAGCTGCATAAAGTTGACATCAACACTATTGAGTCGCTTGCAGGCGTACACTTCGTAAATGGCGTTATCTCTGCCAGCTACGTAGTACCAACACCAAGCAACAACTAATAGCCAACCATATTCCTTTTTAAAAATGCTGCCTTTCCGGGCAGCATTTTTTTTGCGCAAATGTGAGCCGAGGGGAGGATAGCTATTTTTTGCAATAGCGCTACAAAGCTTTTGCGGCTGTCGGCGTATCACCGTTAGCTACAATACAATGGAGAAGATGCTCGTACCCGGTAGCCAGCAAGGTGAGTTAGCGGAATACCTACGAGCGTAAAAATCCCGAAGGGATGGCATGATTGTAGCCTGTTGTGTATATAAATGTGCAAAACCCTGTAAGGGTGGCATAGTAAATATGCTGATTTTTGAAAAAATATATCACCGCCTCCGGGGTTCTGCCCATGATTTCCATCCTTTTTCTACAATAATGCCTCCCGCTTTGCGGGATACTCATTTTAATGCGTATACACTGCGTGGCTCTGTGCGGCACTGCCCGTTTCCCACTATTAAAATATTTGCATTAGCTTTGCGTGCACTCGCGGCATAGCGCCGGGGTTT
>CANBTK010000501.1 GCA_947372365.1 Flavipsychrobacter stenotrophus
GCTATGCCGCCAACCTGGCACAGATATACCAGCACTACCTTGCCGAAGGGTTTGACGAGGTGTACTTTGCCATTATCCCCAACCCTGCCACCTTGCTGCAGCCTGCCAATTACAACAACCTCATACCTGTGCTGGAAAACCACCCTGCCAGCAAAATACCTGTTATCAGCCTGTACACCCAGCTTAAACAATCGCCCGGCCCACGGCAGTATTTCCGGGCCGGCGATACCCACTGGAATAACAAGGGCATACAGATGTGGCTGGCAATGGTAAACGAAATACTGGCGCAGGAAAGTAAAAAGGGACTACAAAACTGACCATCAAATAGCCGCAGGAACCAATAAATTACTCCCTTACCGACAACCCGGCATAATACGTAGGAACAGTGTTATTCTCCGCGAGTTTCCCTGCCATATCTATCTGGTACAAAAAGAATACATCGGGAAGTACAGAGCTATTGGCCGTTGATATAATATAGCGGTTGAGACAGGGATGAATACAGGCTGAATAAAAAGAAAAGTCGACGGGGACATACAAGGCCGATAACGATGTAATAGCGCCGCTGGCAGGTGATATTTTAATGAAGTTATTTACCCCCGGGTGGCAATTGGCCAACAGCCCATAAAGCATCTGGTCGTTCCTATTAAAACATAGCCCTACAATGCGGCAGCCATTGGTATTTACCGCAATGTTGCTGATTGAGGAAGAAGCCGCTTTGTACTTTTCAATATAGGAGGCAGAGGCATCAAAAGGAATATAGTACATATCGCCGGTAGCGTTATCAACGGCTATTTCGGGATCCTTAAAAATATAGCCCGTTGGAGGGACTATATGTGAATCGAGATTGACTGCAACAAACGAATCGGTGGAAAAAGTAATGCGCGCCAAGTACATGCCCTGGGCATCTCTTTTTATAGCGTATAGCCTGCCGGTTGACCTATTATAAACCAATGAATAAAAATTGACCGAATCGCCACCGGAATATGTAAAGGAAGAAACAGCACCAGCTTCATTGATCTTATATAATACCGGAGTTGAATGAACGCCGTGTTTCATCTCAAACACATAGTAAGAGGTATCGCCATAGTTAAACGCTCCTGAGCCCTGGCCGTATACGCTACCGGTAAAAGAGGCGCTCTGCGCGAGTATGGCAGACGAAGTATTGATGACACCAAAAGCGCAGTTACCTACAGTGTCTCTCATTTTGCCGTAAGGCATAGTGTAGGCATAAAGCCTCGTAGTGCAGTTAGCAGCAGGTTTGCTTTTCTTTCGGCAGGATACCGCCAGCAATAGAGATAGTGCTATTAAGAAGAGTTTAGCCATGAGTAAGCCCTCGGGGTTTTATGAAAGCGTACACTAAATTAACACATTAACTTTATTTTCAGCTACTTATTGCATCCAGCAGAGCAAAAGTAAGCTGTCACTCCTTTTCCACGCCAAAAGATTTATATTTGATACGGAATGCCGCATACCTCCTGCTATATACAAGTTGGCACTGAATGTCTGCATTATCTGAAAGCGGGTAATGGCAGGAAGCTGCTGCTTGCATTTCACGGTTATGGGCATGACGCGCAAAGCCTTACTCTGTTTGCGCCCTACCTTACTGATGAATATACCTGCCTGTTTTTTGACCTGCCGCACCACGGCAAAAGCAACTGGAAGGAATACACCCTATTTACCACCCGAAACCTCTCCGCCCTTGTGCAGGAGCTGATGCAGGCCAATAGTGTTGATTGTGTATCCCTGTTGGGCTACAGCATAGGCGGGCGGGTGTGCCTGTCCATCATCAACCTGTTGCCTGAGTCTATTGATAAGGTTACGCTGCTGGCATCCGATGGCATGCGGGTGGACCCTTACTACAATTTCTTTACCCGCAACAGCTACGGCAAGCGGATATTCAACCATATGCTTACCCGACCGGGGCAATACCACAAGCTGCTATCCGTACTCAAAAAAAGCAGGCTGGTACATGAAAAAAGGTACAAATTTGCCATGCACTACCTGGGCGACGAAGCCGCCC
The DNA here is from genome assembly GCA_947372365.1 of Flavipsychrobacter stenotrophus. Classification (GTDB taxonomy): domain Bacteria; phylum Bacteroidota; class Bacteroidia; order Chitinophagales; family Chitinophagaceae; genus Flavipsychrobacter; species Flavipsychrobacter stenotropha_D. The sequence goes on from CANBTK010000501.1 coordinate 2,021, forward strand.
GGCAGCAACTGCGGAAAGTCTGGCCTTCGCTCACCGAGCTGGTACCCGGCATACCCGACGTGCAAAAAACAATACAGGGGCACAAAGTGCCTGTAGCTATTTTCATGGGCAGGTACGACAAGATTATCCCCCCGTCCGTTGCCGAAAAATTCAGCAAGGGGCTGCGGTCCGTGCAGAATTTCATATTAAACAAAGGCCACCGCATCTACGATACCTCCAATGCAAAAATGATAGCCGAAACCCTGCTGCACTAACACAGGCGTATAACCTCCCCGCCGCCCGGTTATGCTTACCGGCTACAAGGCATTATCTTTGCGCTACCCCATGGCTATAATCATTATTTTATGCGCAATACTTACCGCCAGCTACCTGCTGCTCATACTGGCATACATGAAAGGGTGGGCCAGGCAGCCTGAGTTTAAAGTACCGCAGGGCTACGTGCCCCAAACGTTTATCTCCATTATAGTACCTGCCCGCAACGAACAAGATAATATCGGTGCCTGCATTGATGCCATTCTTGCCCAGAAATACCCCGCCCACCTGCTGGAAGTAATTGTAGTTGACGACCATTCCGAAGACCGCACAAAAGATATTGTTTTGGGCTACAACGATGAGCGGGTAAGGTGCATAGCACTGGCCAGCTACATAAGCCCCGGCACCAAAATCAACGCCTATAAAAAAGCCGCGCTGGCTGCAGGCATTAAAGAAAGCAAAGGCAGCCTTATTGTTACTACTGATGCCGACTGCTCCGCGCCCAACCTATGGCTCTTGCATATTGCTACCCTGTACGAGCAGCGTCAGCCCGCCATGATAGTGGCACCTGTTATCTTCAGCGGGCACAGGGGCGTGCTCAAAAAATTCCAGCTGATTGACTTTATGGGCATGCAGGGCATTACCGCTGCCACCCATAGCATGAAAATGGGCAATATGAGCAACGGAGCCAACCTGGCCTTCAGCAAAGCCATTTTTAACGAGGTAAATGGCTATGAAGGCGTAGAGCACCTGGCATCGGGCGATGACTACCTGCTCATGATGAAAATAGCCCGCCTGCCACATGCCCGCATCGAATACCTCAAATCCCCCAACGCCATTGTTGCCACCCTGCCGCAGCCTACGTGGGGCAGCTTTTTACAGCAGCGCATCCGCTGGGCATCAAAATCGGGCAAGTATGATGATAAGAAGCTC
>CANBTK010000502.1 GCA_947372365.1 Flavipsychrobacter stenotrophus
TTATTTTGCTCTACTACCCAACCTTTATAATAAAAAAAGCCAATGTTTTTAAGGGCAATATCGTCGTTTTGTTCCGCCGCTCTGCGGTACCATTGTAGTGCATTGCTATGATTTTTTTTGACCGACTGCCCTACTTTATACATGCCGGCTATATTTCGCATTGCTGCGGCATTGCCTAATTCAGCAGCTTTTCTATACCATTTTATAGAAGAGTCATAGTTTCTAGCCACACCCCACGCTTCGTGGTAAAAATAACCAATACTAAACATTGCCATTTCATTACCCAAGTCCGCCGCCCGCATGTACCACATTAAAGCACTATCATAATTCTGTTCCACTCCTTCACCTTTTTCATAAGCCAGCCCTACATCCATCATTGTCGTTTTATTGCTGGAATTTATAGCCAAAACCTCATTCCATTTTAGTGCTTCTTTGGCATCAATAGTTACACAATTGCCTTTTTCATACAACCTGGCCAAATTACTTATAGCCCATAAACTATTGGCTTCCGCACCTTTTTTATACCACTTTACAGCTTCCGTACAGTCTTGCTGCACTCCCTTACCTTTTTCATAAAGCAAGGCCAGGCATGTCATCCCATTTCCATCGCCGACATCAGCACTTTTCGTGTACCACTGCAATGCCTTCTCATAATTCTGTTTAACACCATCACCATCTTCATACATCTTTCCGATATTCCGCATTGCAATTGATGATTTATTATCGGCTGCCTTCTCATACCACTTCATAGCCTCCTTATAATCCTTATCTACACCATAACCGCTTTGATAAATGACGCCGACACAATTAATTGCGATAGGAAGTTTTTTGTCAGCAGCTTTCAAATACCATTTCAAGGCCTCCGCATAATCTTGTTTTACGCCATGCCCCTGCCTGTGTAGCTCTGCAATGTGGTAGAAGCTACACCCTTCATCGCCGTCACCAGCCTTTTGGTACCACTTCATTGCTTCCGCAAAATCATGTTTGGGATATGTTTCCTCAGCGTACAAACGGCCGATAGCAGAAAACGAAAAGGTGTCATTTTTACCGGCAGCTTCTGCATACCATTTCATGGCTTCATCATAGCCCTTTTGCACGCCCAGGCCATAATGGTAGAGATGCCCAATATGGCGCATTGCCGTAGCGTTGCCTGTTGCTGCTGCTTTTTTATACCATGCCATTCCCTGGCTATAATCCCTGGTAACGCCTAGCCCATCGCAATACATGCGGCCTATTCTGTACATAGCCGTATCATTCCCTTTTTCTGCGGCTTTTACATACCACCCCATTGCTTGCACGTAATCAGGCTCTATGCCTTCGCTGCTATCATATATTTTGCCCAGCCTGAATAATTGCAGTGCATTAAGGGATGCGGAATCCTTCAGGTAAAGCTTTGCCGCAGCCTTATATTGTTTTGATGCGTACTTACTGTCCGCCTGCTGCAATTGACTCAAATGAGCCGCTTCAACCACCTGGCCAAAGGCAGTTATACTTTTAAAATAAATGGCTAATAAAAGAAAAAGGTATTTCATGGGGCATATTTTATGCTAATCAAATATAGCAAATATATGATAGCTCCAATCTGGCGTTTTGTTAATTAAGCTAAAGGCAACTCAATAAAAAAGGTACTGCCCTTCCCTTCTTCGCTTTCAAACCATATTTTACCGCCCTGGGCTTCTACTATCTGTTTACATATTGACAGGCCCAGCCCAAACGATTTTTCACCCGATGTACCGGGCCGCTTGGCATTAGTGAAGGAATCGAAAAGGATGGCTTTGTTTTTTTCGGGTATACCTATCCCATTATCCTTTATTTCTATAACAACCGTAGCCTCTTTTCGTTGCACCCTAATGTGAATTACGCCACCCTCGCTGCTGAATTTAATAGCATTCGTAACCAGGTTGTTAATTACACGGTTCATTTTTTCCTTAACGCAACTCACCATTACAGCGCCGGGTGCAAATGTCACATCAATATGCTGTCGCTTTTCCCCCGCTTTAAAGTAGAGCATAGAGGCCGCTTGCTTGCACAACTCGTTCATATCCACGGCCTCCCTTGCCAGGCCCTCTTCATTAACCTCGCTACCGCTAAATTGAAGCAATTCGCCAATAAGCGCCAGCTGGCTTTTAGAAGAAGCAACAATCATTTCCATAATCTCCTTATGCGAAGGGTCTTCAATTTCATCTGCCATCAGGCCAGTCATCATCATAATGGCACTTACCGGGCTCCGCAGGTCATGGGCTACAACATGTAGTATGCGGTCCATATCGCGGTTGCTCTCCACCAATGCCGCCATCGTCTTATCCTGTTGTACTTTTTGTTCCCGTACCCGCTTATTGAGGGCAGTGAGTTTAGCTACACTTTTAATGGTGCGGCGGTAGTTTGTAACCATAAGTACCACTATTACAACAGCAAGCACAATAAGCCCGATAGTGAGCCAGAGGTATAATTGCTTCACCTCGTTATCCTTTTTCAGCAGGCTTACCACATACTGTGTTTCACGGTCCTTTAATATTTGTGGAAAATCGTTCTGTTTAAATTCCCGTACCCTGTTATCCGATGAGTCGCGCTTACGGTTAAACATCTCCAGGTACTGCAAGGCCATTAATGGGTTGTTTACTTTCTTGTAGTACTCATACATAATCTCGCTCCTGTCCTTCTGCAACCTGGGCACGGGGATGAGCCCTACTACTGAATCTACCTGCTTAAGGAGGTAGGCCGCTTCGCTAAGCCTGTTGTTCATCACTGCAATCCGGGCAAGTTCCAGCCTGTCGAAAGTAACATTTAACGTATCGAATTGCGGGCTGCTATTTAAGGTAACCGCCTTTTTAAGGAATACCTCTGCTTCACCGAACTGGTAGCTTGCCATGAATTCGGTGGCAAGGTTGGCGTAAATCACACCATTGGCGACCCTGGCAAACTTAGTGATATCGGTATCACTGCTATGGCCGGCAGCGAAGCCCTCTACATAGGCCATAGCATGCTGGTAGTAGCGCAAAGCACTGTCATGGGCCTGCAGGTTTGAATAACTCAAGCCAACATTGGTGTACAACTCTTCCTTGCGGTAGAACGACATTTTTTCATCATTGCAGGCGTCATTTCCGCTAAGCGCCTGCTTAAAGTACTTTACCGCCTCGCCAAACCTTTCCTGCCTGTAACAAACCATACCCAAATGGTAAGCCTGGTCGCTTATGAGGCA
>CANBTK010000503.1 GCA_947372365.1 Flavipsychrobacter stenotrophus
ACTTTTGTCGGACAACAGTGATTCAGAATAATCATCTGCATTTTCAGATATCTCATAAGAGGGCAGGTGCATTTATGTATAATTTCCCCAAAGTAATAAAATACATACAAACACCAAAAGTAACCTGCACCAACTTGGGTAAACGCCAAACGCTATTTGGACGTAGCTTTTCTCACTAGCCACCAACAGTAATATAAAATTGAAGTTACTAAAAGGCATACAAATGCAATAATAAATGCGCCAATTTGATCTTGGTCGTGAAATACTATGCCGTCCTTTTCATAGAAATAGTTCCCCTCTGAGTTATAGGGTAAACGCATCAGGTATATAAATTCAAACCCAAAAATAAGCGTCATGATCGCAGACGAAATTGTAGCGATGATTAATGTTGCCCTTAATATATTCTGCATAGTAGTACCAACTGAGCTCACCAAACAAATATAATTCCATATTACCAAAAGAGTAAAACACTTGCGCCAATGTGTGCAGGCCAGCCCCTAAAATCATTTGTTGGCAACCAGCGGTTGTTTACAGCACAAAAGTTTTACTTTTACCCGGTAAATATTAAAGGCCACCCATGCATTCGTTTACTGAGCTAGCCGCATTATTTGAAGCGCGTTTTACATCTACTTTGCCTTTCCCGGATAGCCCGGCTAATTTGTACGAGCCTTGCCGCTACCTGCTGGCACTGGGTGGCAAAAGGGTGCGCCCTGTGCTGTGCCTTATGGCCAACGAATTGTTTATGGATATAAGCGAAGATGCCTGGCAGGGTGCCGCCGGCATAGAACTGTTCCACAACTTTACCCTTATTCATGACGATATTATGGATAAGGCACCGCTGCGCAGGGGGCAGGCAACCATACACGAGCGCTACGGGCTGCCAACGGGCATACTTAGTGGCGATGTGATGTGCATTTACGCTTACGATAAGCTGGCGCATATTACCCATGCCTTGCCACAGGTGCTGCAGCTTTTCAATAAAACGGCTATAGAGGTTTGCGAGGGGCAGCAACTGGATATGGACTTTGAAACGCGCAATGATGTTACGCTGGATGAGTATATACATATGATAACCCTTAAAACATCGGTATTGCTAGCCTGTGCCCTTAAGATGGGTGCGTTGGTAGGCGGCGGGCTGGGCGATAATGCCAATAAGCTCTATGCCTTTGGCAAAAACATGGGGCTTGCCTTTCAGCTGCAGGATGATTACCTGGATGCCTATGGCGCAACCGACAAGGTGGGCAAGCAAACAGGCGGCGATATCATTGCTAACAAAAAGACTTACCTGCTGGTAAAAGCGTTACAGAATGCCAGCCCTGCCCAGCGGGATGAGATTAACCAATTGCTGAAAGACGATGGCCCCGGTAAAATAGCAGCAATGCTTAGTTTGTATGCAGCCACAGGTGCTGATGTACAGTGCCGCGAAGCGGTGGCTCATTATTCGCAATTGGCTTTTGATTGCCTGGAGTCTGTGGCAATACCCTCTAAACGCAAAGTACATTTACAGGAGTTGGCTGAGTGGCTGCTGATGCGGGATAAGTAGCTTTTATGCCTCCGGCGCGCCTTCGGACTGGTGCTTTAATAACGCCTCGGCAATAACCATATCTTCAGGGGTCGTTACCTTAATATTGCTGCGCTCGCCGGGGGTTAAAAATACCGGGGTGCCGTAAGCTTCCACTACTGTAGCCTCGTCGGTAAAAGCCGCATCGTAAGCCTGTTTAAAGGCGGGTATAATCACTTCAGTGCGGAAGGTTTGCGGGGTTTGTATAATACGCAGGTTATCCCGGCTTATGGGGCTGGACTCATCTTCATCTACCATCCTTATGCTATCAGTAACCGGTATGGCGGGTATAGCGCTCCCTTTTTCAATAGCCTGCTGCAGGCAGCGCAATATTAGTTCTTTCGATGCCAGTGGGCGGGCGCCATCGTGCACAAAAACAATGCCTTCGCCATCAATGGCATTCAGCCCGTTTTGTACGCTGTGGAAACGGGTTTCGCCACCAGCCACTATTTCTACATCTACCGGCTCGGTAAGCGATTGCAGCACTATCTGTGCATAGCTGAACTGCCCGGCAGGCAATACCAGTATAATGTGCACACCGGGCAGGGCATTAACAAAAGTTTTAACCGAATGCGCCAGTACTGGCTTGCCACACAATGGCAGGAATTGTTTAGGCAGGGCGTTGCCCATCCTCATCCCCTTGCCGCCTGCTACCAATACCGCGTATTTTTTTATCTCACCCATACTTCTTATTTTAACCCCGCATTTCAGGGCACAAAAAAACAGTATTCTTATGTCAATTCAAAAGTACGCATCAGCTTTGGCACTCGGCCTGGCTATTTTCATATCTGCAACTACTGCCAGTGCGCAGGTAGTGAGTGTTACAAAATCGGTGAAGGAGGCCAATGTAAAGGTTTTTGAGACTAATTATGAAAGCCTTGCCGATATAGTGGTTTTCAAGACACCCTTCATTAGCAGGGCGCAGGGCAACGAAGGAGTATGGTACTTTACTAGCCTTTGGGGCGAATCCAGTAAGAAAATCTGCTTTGTGCCGTCAAAAGAGGTAGCCGATATCGTTATTTATTACACAACCGACAGCAAGAAGGCTGGCTGGCTAAACAAAAAGAAGAAGCATTTTATGGATTAATGCCAGTCAGGCAGGGTACTCCAACAAAGGTGTTTTTTTCAGCAACGCCCGCCAACGGGCATACAATATAACTACAATAAAACAGCCCGAAGTAAAACTCCGGGCTGTTCCTTTATAATTTGCTTCGTTAAGTACTATCCCATGTTATGGAATACGTGCTGTACGTCATCATCGCCTTCCAGGCGCTCTATGAGTTTGAAAATATCTTCCGATTGTTCGTCTGTTACGGCTATAGTATTCAGTGGTATCCATTCCAGGCCCGATGAAAGTGGTGTGATACCCTTATCTTCAAGCGCTTTCTGCATATTGCCAAAGTCGGTGAAACCACAACGCACCACCAGGTTGCCTTCGCTGTCCTCGCCTACTTCTTCTAAACCAAAATCTATCAGTTCCAGCTCCATATCATCCATGTTGAGGCCATCAGGGTTCAATTTGAAATACCCCAACTGTTTGAATAGAAATGCAACAGAACCGCTGTTACCTGGCGTACCACCACCTTTATTAAAATGGGAGCGGACGTTGGCAACCGTACGGGTAGTATTGTCGGTAG
>CANBTK010000504.1 GCA_947372365.1 Flavipsychrobacter stenotrophus
TTTGAGTTGGGCAGGTTGCCAAAGCCGATGCCTGTAGAAAGGTGCGTAGTTACATCATCCGCTTCATCATTAAGCGTATTATTGGTGTTATAGCCAATAACCCCGCCACCAAACGAAGACTGGTACCAGACATGGTTAGCATCGTCAAACACCATTGGCCCTCCGCTGTTTTCGTACGGGCGGCCATAAGGCAGGTGGTACTTATACCAGTTGCCGGTGCCGTCTTCCCTCACATTCAGCTCGTGATAAGAGCCAAACATGCCCACCCAAAGGTTGTTGCTATTGTCAAATGCTGTGCCTACTACCTGAAAAGCATTAGGGCCATTCTGCCCGCTTGGGTCCAGTTCAGAGCCTTGCTTATGTATTTTATAGGAACGGTCGGCGTGCAGTTCAAACAAACCTCCGTAAAACGAGCCGGCAAACAAAGTACCATCCTTTTCATTTTTCGTAATGCATACAAAATCGTACATGCTGTCGGCAAATGGGGCATAAGGGATTATGGTACTCCTTTTAAATTGCCTCCAGGTGCCATTTTCCCGGGTTGACATGCCATTGCCATTGTTCAGCGCCCTGTAGGAATCATCGTGGCCGCCATGGGCAATGTATACCGTGCCGTTATTGGCGTAAATATCCACCGCCGTTACATCGCCGGGGCCATCGGGGTAATAATTTTCCAGTTTAGTTTCTGTCACCATTTTACAGATTCCCGTAAACTCGTTAGACACCCATACCGAGCCATCCAGCATCTGCACCACCTGCCTTACTTTATCGTAAAACCTGAAGGAATCAACCACATTGTAATTGGTATCCAGCCCATGTATTTTACTATCGTAAGGGTGGTACTCGCCTACATAAAGCCTGTTGTGGCCGGGGTTAAGGCTGGTTATCTGTATGCCATTAGCTTTAAATACTTGTTTTACGGTATCAGCCTGCAGCACATAAACACGGCCGGTATCGCACAGGAACAATTTGTCATTGAATGGCTTTATGTCATTAAAAGTATGGGTGCTATCCACCCGCTTCCATATCTGGAAGTTCTGCAGGTCCAGGCTGTTTTTAGGTGCCCGGTAAAGCCCGTTCTGGGTAACAGTATAGAAATAATTGCCTATGCCCGCAAAGCAGGTAACGGGCAACAACTGGCTGCCGGAATAAAACTGGTAGGTCTCGCTGATGCTGCCCTTGGCCATATCTACCACCAATATGCCAAGCGATGTGCTCAGGTAAGCTTTGCCGTTTTCGGTATATACCTGGTTTACCGTTTTGGCACCAGCAACAGTTTTAAGCTTAAAGTCGGGTATGTTGGTAAATGTATTATCCTTGAACAGGTCAATATTGCCGTTGGCATAAACCAGTATGGCGGTTGATGTGGCCATATCGTAAGCTACATTCTGCATACCCATATCCGACATGCCATTTACCTTGCTGTAAGGCACTATGCCTGCCGTATGGGTATTGATTGTAAAAAATGCCTCTTTACTTATAGCGAACATGGTAATGCCGTCTGCCGCAACCCCGTAGCCCGTGGTATAAGACATCAGCGAACTCCACGAGCCTATTGGCTGCCCCTGTGCTTTAGCTAAAAGTGAGCTTAGGATGAATATTAGAAATAAATACTTGCTTTTTTGAAAAACCATAGGAAAATTAATCAGCTCAAAAATATATCAAATAACGCATTAGGCAAGTTAATATTGCTTTGCCCGGTAAAATGCAACCCAAACTAACCGCCCTATTTACTTTCAACTTACCTTTATATCTTATGAAAACAACGCATCCTATTGGTGTTTTTGATTCTGGCTATGGCGGGCTTACCGTATTTAAGTCAATAGCCGCTTTATTGCCTCAATATGATTTCATTTACCTGGGCGACAATGCGCGGGCGCCTTATGGCAATCGTTCGTTTGACACTGTGCACCAGTATACCCTGCAATGCATGGAGTGGTTTTTCGATATGGGCTGCCCGCTGGTAATAGTAGCCTGCAATACGGCTTCGGCCAAGGCGCTACGCACCATACAGCAGCATGACCTGCCGCGCATAGCGCCGGATAAAAGGGTACTGGGCGTTATCCGCCCTACCGCCGAAGTGATAGGCTCCTACACCCGCACCAATGCCGTTGGTGTACTGGGCACAAAGGGCACTATAACTTCAGGCTCCTACGACATAGAAATCAATAAGCTGTTCCCTGAAGTAACCGTTTATTCGCATGCATGCCCTATGTGGGTACCGCTGGTAGAATATGGCGAATATAACTCAAGGGGCGCTGACTACTTTATACAGAAATACCTGGACGAGCTTTTGAATAAAGCCCCCAATATTGATACCATACTGCTGGCCTGTACCCACTACCCGCTGCTGCTGGATAAAATAGAAAAATACCTGCCGCAGGATATTACTATTGTAACACAAGGCAACATAGTAGCCAACAGCCTTAGCGACTACCTGCACCGCCATACCGAAATAGATGCCATGCTCACCCAAAATGGCGGCAAGCGCTTTTTTACTACCGATGATACGGCCGACTTTAACCAGCATGCCACTACGTTTTTTGGCGAACCTATACAGTCGGAATTCGTGCACCTGTAACTTACATTTTTGTTTGCTTTAGCTTACTTATCATTGCATTATGGAAGAACTGGAAGACCCTACGGAAAAGCTTAAAGAAGTGCAGGAAGCTGCCGAAGAGATGTTTGAAAAGAAAGAGCGCTGGACGCTGCATGTAGCACTCTCCACCGCTGTTATAGCGGTGCTGGCAGCCATAGCAGGCCTTATAGGCAACCACCACGCCAATGAGGCCATGCTGGAACAGATTAAGGCGAGCGATGGCTGGGCATACTACCAGGCAAAAAGCATAAAAGCCGAAATAGCAGGCTCTACCGCTACCCTGCTCACCGCAATGGGCAAACCAGCCGATGCCGGCCAGGAACAAAAAATGGCCAAGTATGAAAAGTATAAAGAACAGATAAAAAAAGAAGCCGAGCGCTCACAGAAAGAATCGGAAGAAAACATGCGCCAGCATATGGTGTTTGCCAAAGCCATTACCATTTTCCAGATAGCCATAGCCATATCGGCCATATCCATCCTCACCCGCAAAAAAGTGCTGTGGCACATATGCCTGGGGCTTAGTGCAGTGGGCTGCGCCTTCCTTATCATGGGTTTTTTGACGCATTAGGCACGCCGCTACGTTTTAGGCGAAACGAT
>CANBTK010000505.1 GCA_947372365.1 Flavipsychrobacter stenotrophus
CACACCTTCATGGCCCGGCAATGGCGCGATATGATGGCCAGCCAACCATCTGCAATAAACCCGATGCATTTTTTAATGAATATTTTTAGCCTTACTATTTTCCCCTTTGTGGCCCGCCCCCTCATAAAACTAAAACTAGGCGTTCAGGACGAAGCGTTTACACAGATGATGCAGGAAAGGAAAAAACTAATACCCGAATGGATAAAAGCAATGCTGGCAGGTAGTTTATAAACAACCAGCCAATCAGGCAACAGATGAATAAAGAATAAGCACTATGTCAAAGAAAATACTAACTACGCTCGGCACATTGTTATTAACTTTTCAGGTAGCATCGGCACAAACCGTACTCAATTCGCTTGAAGATGTGTGGAAGTATGCCGACGAACACAATACCAGCATTAAGGTTGCCAACTACCAGCTGGATAAGGTGCAGGCGGCTACCAAGCAATCGTACCTGGGCTTTCTGCCTGTGGTTTCAGCAACATCTAACTTCACCAATAATACCAACCTGCAAACCACGCTTGTACCCAAAATAATTGTGGACAAAAATGCGAAGGACGGGGAAGTGGTACCGGTGCAGTTTGGGCAAAAATATATTTACCAGGCAGGCGTTACGGCGCAGATGGACTTGCTGAACCTACAAACATGGTTCAACGTAAGGATTGCCCGGGAAACCGAAGAACTGAATAAAATAGCGCTCACCAATTCCCGGAAGTCAGTGTACCGCCAGCTGGCATCGCAATACTACTCCTACCTGCTGGCTAAAGAAGCGGCAAGGCTGGCAGTACAAAGCCAGCTGATAACCGATTCGGTATGCCAGTCCGTGCAGCATAAATTTGACGAAGGCACCGTAAACGAGCCGCAGCTTGACATTGCCAAAATAAACAAAGCGCGTACCGAACTCACCTTAATTACCGCATCTTACCAGGCACAAACCGCCCTGAATGCCCTAAAGGGTTTGCTGGATATGTCTGTTACAGATTCGCTGGAGATACCAGGCACCCTGAAAAATAATATAGCCCTAACCGAAAACACAACTTTTGCTGAAGACCCTTTGATAAAACAGGCCTATTACCAAACCAAAATTGCTATAAGCCGCTTAAAAGCCACTAACAGCGGGTTTGTGCCTACAGTGGCATTGGGCTACAGTAGCAGCGCGCAGCAAAATGATAATAAGTTTGAGCCCTTTCAAAGTGGCGGGCCTACATGGTACCCGGCAAGCTACTGGTCGGTAAGGGCAACATGGAATATATTCACATCGGGCTCGCGCTGGCTGGCATCAACCCAAGCCAAAATAACACGGGAACAAACCCAGATGGAATATGAGGCCGCCATAAAACAGTCTGCCATAAGCGATGACAACCTGCGCATCGCCTACCGCAAAACACAAGCCTTGCTGGCTAAATCAGAAAGTATCATGGTGCTGTCGCTGGATAACTATACCCATATTTCGGCGCGGTATGATGCCGGCCTATCTACGCTTGACGAGAGGCTGAATGCTTTTTCGGATTATATAGGCTTCCAGAACCAATACCTCAATAGCCTGTCAGACGCACTGGTACAAACTTACCTGATGAAAATAAGAACGAAATAATAGGTGCGAAATTCCAGGAAAGAAATCCCAAAAATCAAATACCAAATTCCAGAAAAATACAAAATTTAAATCAGAAATTTTAAAAAGTAAAACCCAAATTCCAGAGATTAAGCGCAGCAGGTAAAGTAAAATAGTAAAACCATAACAAACAGCATCAGTACCCTTTTGAACTTGAAAAAAGCAGTAAAATGAAAATAGTTAACTTCTCACTTGTCATCATAACCGTATTGTTTGCAGCGTCCTGCAAGCCGAAGTATGATGAAGCATCACCCAAAACATCGGCAGTAACAGAAGCCGTATTCGCGTCGGGCAGTATTGACCCTAAAGATGCTTATACGCTTACTTCCATCTCTGATGGCTTTATTACCAAAAGCCTGGTATCGGAAAACGACCTTGTAAAAGACGGGCAACTGCTTTTTGTGCTGGATAACAGGCAGCAAAATACACAGGTAGCTATTGCCGCTACCAATGTGAACTATGCGGCAATAAACGTAAATGCGAATTCGCCGCAACTGCTGCAAATAAAAGCGCAAATAGCGGCCGCAAGGATAAAGAAAACCACCGACTCTATAACGCTCACCCGTTACCAGAACCTGTACACAATGCACTCGGTATCCAGGCAGGATGTAGATAACGCTACCCTCGCCTACCAATCATCAGCCAGCAACTACGAAGCCCTGGAGGAAAGCTACAAGGCAACAGCCAATAAGGCACAGCAGGAATATGCCAATAGCAAGGCTGCGCTGGAAAATGTAAAAGCAGGCAACCAGTACTTTAACCTGCTGGCTATTGGTAACAGCAAGGTGTACCAGATATTTAAAAAGCAGGGCGACCTGGTGCGCAGGGGCGAGCAGGTGGCACAACTAGGCAACCCCGACTCAATAGTTATTAACCTGGATGTAGATGAAGCCAGCATCAGCAAAGTGCAGGTAGGCCAGCAAGCCCTGATAGAACTGAACACCCAAAAGAACAAAACCTACGAAGCACACATAAGTAAAATATACCCGCACTTTAACGATAACAGCCAGTCTTACAAGGTAGAAGCAAGGTTTAACGACGACGTGCCTGGCCTTATATCTGGCACACAACTGCAGGCTAACATAGTAACCGGCAAAAAGGAATCTGCTCTGCTGATACCCCATGCCTATGTGCTGCCCGGCAACAAAGTGCAGGTGCAAAAAGATAAGAAAATAGATACCGTAACTATCACCACGGGTATTGTTTCAGATGAGTGGATAGAGGTCCTGAGCGGGTTAACCGCATCAGATAAAATCGTGAAACTGAAATAGACTCAATTGTAAATTATAAATGATAAATTATAAATAGTGCGGCGCTAGGCCCTATGGCTTGCTACTGACAGCTTTCAACTTTAGGCTTTCTACTTTAGGCTTTCTACTTTAGGCTTTCTACTTTAGACTTTCTACTAAATACTATCCACTCTCTACTAAAGACTATGAAAGACTTACAACTTATTACTTACGACTTACGGCTATCAATATGAAAATCAGCGTAAATACAGAAATTGCCCTTACCTACCTGTCTTCCCGCAAGAAGCAAACCGTTATTGCGTCCATGGGCGTTATGTTCGGTATTTCTATGTTC
>CANBTK010000506.1 GCA_947372365.1 Flavipsychrobacter stenotrophus
GGCAATTGCGGCATGTGCGCCAAAAAAATTGAAGGCGCTGCTAAAAAAGCAGGTGCAGAAAAAGCCACATGGGATAAGAAAGCCAAGGTTCTGTCTATCACCTACGATGATGCCAAAACCAATAACGACGCTATCCAGAAAAAGGTGGCATCTGTTGGCTACGACACCGAAAAATATGCCGGCGACATGAAAGCCTACAAGAACCTGGAAGAATGCTGCCAGTATGACGATAAAAGGGCGCAATAAATTATCTTACGAGCCCCACACTCCCAACTGTGGGGCTCGTATTTACCCAAACTACAACAACAATGAAAAAACTATTCCTTGCACTGCTCGTACTTATTACGTCATTGCCAGCTATTGCACAAATAAAATCGGCTACGCTCACCGCAAGCGGCCTTACCTGCAGCATGTGCAGCAAGGCTATTTATAAAGCACTCGTTGCTGTTCCCTTTGTGCAATCCGTTACAGTTGATATTGACAATTCCAGCTACGCCATCCAGTTTAAAGAAGGCGAAAAAATAATTCTCGACAACGTTAAAAACGCTGTAACAGGTGCCGGGTTTTCGGTAGCAGCTATGCAGGTAACAGCCAATATAGCCCCAACTGAAGTTGCCAATGATACGCATGTAGAAATTGGTGGCAGCACCTTCCATTTTGTGCACATCAATAAGCGGGTGCTGCAAGGCCTTGTATCATTTACCGTGCTGGACAAGAACTACCTGCCCAAGTCAGAATACACCAAAAACCGCAAGTACACTAAAATGGCTTGCTACGAAACGGGCTATATGGCATCTTGCTGCCCCGGCACGAAGTCACCAGATAAAAGGGTTTACCATGTTACGCTATAAGGCGCTCATTATCCTGGCACTGAGCCTTGCAGGGCGGGTTGCGCTTGCACAGGAATTGTTTGTCTATTCCGAGCCTGCCAGTAATATGCCCAAAAAGTCGTTAGCCATACGGATGACCAACTGGCTGATGCAGGAAACAGCCGCCAACCGCACCAATTACCACCTCACCCCGGAATTAATGTGGGGCGTGAACAAGCACCTTATGCTGCACGCCGAAACCTTCCTGAGCAATAAACAGGGGTCATTTGCCTGCGAAGGCTGGGGCACCTATGCCAAATACCGCTTTTTCAGTACCGATAAAGTACACCGCCATTTCAGGATGGCGGCATTTGGGCGTTTCGCAGTAAACACAAGCAATGTATTGCAGGAAGAAATAGCCACCAACGGGCTTACATCAGGCTACCAGCTGGGCCTGGTAGGCACGCAGCTGCTGCACAAAACGGCCTTATCTGTAACGGCCTATTATGAAAGCCTGCTGGAACCCTCGCCCATGTATGCACGCAATAATATCAGCTATACTTTATCCGCCGGGCATTTGATATTGCCTAAAAAGTATAATAACTATAAGCAAACCAACTTGAACATAATGGCTGAAGTGCTGGGCCAGGTGCAGCCTGAAACCGGGCACCAATACATAGATGTTGCTCCATCGCTACAGCTCATCTTCAACAGCCAGGCGCGGGTAGATATTGGCTATCGGCACGAGTTATACAGCTCTATGCAGCGGGCGGCCCGCAACGGCTTGCTGGTAAGGCTGGAGTACCTGTTTTACAATGCCTTGTAAATAACACAGCCCGCAAATATGCCGGGGGCTAATAGCAGGAAATAGCTTAAATTTGCAGCCAGATGAGTACGATAGAGAACAAACCGCCAATGCTAATAGCATGTTTAAGAATGAGGTGCCCTAACTGCAGGAAAGGGTTTGTGTTCCAGAATAAAAGTATTTTCCCCCTGGGCAAAACCACCGCTCTTAAAGAAAATTGCACCGTTTGTGGGCAAAAGCTCGTCTCAGAAAAAAATAACGGGCAGGGCATTAATTACGCCCTCACTATGGTGGTGTTCCTGCTCAATTTACTCTGGTACTGCCCATTGTACCTTGCCCTTAAAAAAAATCCTGCCGAGCATTGGTACGAAAACGACAGCATGATGTGGTACCTGATATCCAGCATATTTGTGGTCATTATTTTACAGCCATGGCTTATGCGCATTGCCCGCATGATGTACCTGTACCTTTACAATAGCTTTGGGCAAAGTGCAGAAACAACGGCGGACAATAATAAATAGCCCACAGTTATAAGGTTTATAAAACCTTTGCCTCAATCCCTGAATGCAATGCCGGGCCTACATGGACTCCGCCCGGATGCAAGGGTTAGTAATGCCCTACCCTATGCTGCCTTTGATCTACCGCACCACAGGCCCACATCCCACCACCCACCTACCAAATCATAACGTTTACCTAAAACCGCTTACCTACGGCTGGCTTGTGCAATAAATTTGTACCCATAAAGTTTCTATTAAAAACCATGGATATGAATAACGGGCAGGGTATTGACAACAAAGTATTTATGAGCGCATTCGCGGGGGTAATACTGCTGGTGCTAACCGCATTTATCAGTGTAGTGAGCCTCAAACAATTGCCGGGGCAGTTAGCACTCACTGCCATCATAACTGCAGTGACCGGCTTGCCTTCGCTGGGGTTGCTGCTTGGCGCAATAAAAAAAGACAAACGTAGTACGCTTGCCTTTGCTGAATAAATAATAAATATTATCGAACGCCCTTACACTGCAACCGTAGGAGCAATGGTGTAGTACGATGAATTAAGTTCAGGGTTAGCTGTTTCTGCCTCCTCTATGGGTGCAAAGCTTGACAATGGCTCTCCCTTACCCTTCCTAACCGCAGTAGTGTGCTCAAAATGCGCCGATGGCTTACTATCCTTAGTGACTACTGTCCAGCCGTCCTTAAGGGTGTACACATCCTTTGTGCCTAAGTTAATCATTGGCTCTATCGCCAGCACCATACCTTCCTTAAGCCTTTTACCATCGCCCCTACGCCCGAAATTAGGCACCTGCGGGTCTTCGTGCAATTGCTTGCCTACCCCATGGCCTACCAGTTCGCGCACAACGCCGTAGCCGTGCTCCTTATTGGTAAAAAACTCAACAGCGTAAGAAATGTCCCCCACCCTGTTATTATCTACAGCCTGGGCTACACCCTTAAAAACTGACTGCTTGGTTATATCCAGCAGCCTGAGTACTTCCGGCTTTACATTGCCAACGCCAAAGGTATAAGCGGAATCGCCGTGGTAGCCATTCATATACACACCACAATCTACCGAAATAATATC
>CANBTK010000507.1 GCA_947372365.1 Flavipsychrobacter stenotrophus
TGAGGATACCTTCCCGAGGTTCCTTGCAGATTATCGGGCTAAAAGACCTAAAAAAATGTACCTGAACAGTAAACGGGATATTGAAGATATACTGCCCATAAGGCGCGACCTTATAAAACGAGAGCTCTATTTTGTGCCCAATTCTATAGTGGTATCCCGTGGCTGCCCGCACCACTGCGACTTCTGCTATAAAGACGCATTCTTTGAAGGCGGCAAATCTTTCTATACCCAAAAAGTGGATGCTGCACTTGCGGAAATAGACCGCCTACCCGGGAAACATCTGTATTTCCTTGATGACCACCTTTTGGGAAATCAAAAGTTCTCAAGTGAACTATTTGAAGGAATGAGAGGCATGAACCGTGTGTTCCAGGGAGCTTCCACCGTAGATGCGATACTGCGAGGAGACCTCATTGAAAAAGCTGCGAGGGCCGGCCTGCGAAGTGTCTTCATCGGCTTTGAAACGCTGAGCAACACCAACCTTTCACAAAGCAACAAAAAGCAAAATATAGGTAAAGACTATACCGCTGCAATTAACCGGCTGCATTCATTGGGCATTATGATCAACGGCAGCTTTGTCTTTGGGCTCGATGATGATGACAAAGACGTATTTAAACGCACTGTTGACTGGGGTATACAACATTCGCTCACTACATCAACTTACCATATTCTCACACCCTATCCGGGTACCAAGCTTTACAAGGCCTTTGAAGCAGAAGGGCGCCTACTGCATAGGCAATGGGATAAGTACGATACCAGGCAGGTAGTATATAAAACAAGGGGCTTGTCAGCCCCAGAACTTAAAGATGGCTACGACTGGGCTTACAAGGAATTCTACAGCTGGGCCAATATTTTTAAGGCCAGCTATAACCACCACGACCTGAAATTCTTTCTCAAACATTTTGCCTACATGGGTGGCTGGAAGAAGTTTGAACCTGTCTGGAACTTCCTCATAAAAACCCAAACACTAAACAAAACACTACCCGTCCTGGAAAGTATCCTGTCAAAAGTGAAAGGAAAGAGTGACGTGGATAAATCGCCGTTCCCGGCTATTGCGTGACGAGAGAAATTAGAAACAGTGCTAAGCAAAAATAGAAAGGAAACCAATCGCTTGATTTCCTTTCTAACAAGCCATTATGTAGCTACATAATTTACCTCATGCGCCTCCCATACTTTGGGTATTTCCAGTTTGTCTATCATACGCTCCAGGGCAATGGTGGGTACCGGGTGTTCCCTGTTCTTGTTTTGCGCGAGCAGCTTAGCATATGGCACCTCCACATAAACGAGCGTTATCTTGGGCTTGTATACTGCAAACTGATCTATCAGCTGTTCACGCATTTGCGCTGTGATGTTTGTAGCATTCCAGGCAAAGGCATCCCCCTTTCGTAGGTACTTTTTAGCCTGTTCCATGGCGGCCTGTATTATCCTGCCATTGCCTTTGCTGTCGTTCCTATCCACCTTTTGTGCGCGGCGCATTTCGTCAAGCGACACCACGGGCAGGCCGGGATAGTTTTTGGCCAGGTAATGGTCTTTGCCACTGCCTGCAATACCCGAAACCATCACCACTTCGGACAGCGTATTTTCGAATGGCGTAAAATCAGGGCTTTGATTATCTTTTCTGAAATAGCTGAACTTCGCCAGGTTACTAGCAAAGTACCTTGGCTTACCCCAACAGCCCTGCTCCATGCACAGTTCCCTGAAGAACTCCAGCCTTTCAAGCAATGAGGCAGTGTCAGCACACGTACGGCCTAAAGCATCAGCCTTAGCAAGCAAGTATAGCCATTCTGTGTTTACTTCAAGGCTGGCCTGTATCACCGCCTTTACCGGGTCGCGCTTTTCAAGCCCCCATAATGGCAGGCCATGGTAGCGCACCAGGCCTATCACCTGCTGCCGCCACTCAAATGGGATTGTGAAATCCCTGTAGAGTATGCTACCGGCTGTTTGTGCGCCTTTTTTTGAATGCCCCGGCGATACTATATGCCCATCTTCATCTACCCGCGTGGTTGACCGCTTTTCTATATCGTGCATCAGCGTGGCAACCCAAACTATCTCCTTTGCATCTTCTGGCAACTCCGCGAATTCCGGCAGGTTTACCAATTCATGCAATACCATTTGTGTATGCACTGCAACATCCCCCTCGGCATGGTGCACAGGGCTTTGGGGCACACTATTCATATCGCTTACCCAATCATATTTTTGCAGGCTATCCCAATTTTTATCTGTTATTATCGGTTTCATTTTCTTTCGTTTTGTAATGGTGAGCGCTTCCAGTTCCTTGTCCAGTGTTCGTCAGTTTTCACATGCCCTTTCCGCACGTACTTGAACACATTTTGCTGAAATTCATCTACACCATATTCGTTAATATTCCTTGTTACCAGCCCCTCCATGCTGCATGGCTTGCCATCTGCAACATCGTGCGAGTTAAAAACACTGGAGTGTGCAACAAGGCTTAATACTTCTTTTTCGAAAACTGCCCTGGCAGGCAGCATCGCGGTAGTTTGCAGCACAGGCACCGTGGGCAGGCCATACACTGCCGCTATGAAACAGGTTTCCTCCCACGAGAGCCATTTATCCAGCTCCCTTACCCCAAATACATAGAAGTGCGCATCCAGCGCGTGGTACTCAATAGAGTGTATAGCAAAAAGGTTCTCCCCGAATATTTCGTAGTTGCCCAGGCTGCTTTTTATCTGTGCCCAAGTTTGGCGCAGCTGCCCTGTCCATGGCGATGCCGATGGGGCCGCATGCGAGCGGGCAAATACGCCGTATTTGTTCAGGCAATTATTTTCGCCATCCAGCTTTTCAGTGTGGATGAGGCCATTAATATTGCTGATATCCTGCCAGTAGTTATTGTTTACCCGGTCGTCGCTTGTGGTGCCGGGTGAAAACGGGAAATGGAATGTCCTCCCGTATTTTTGAGAATACGCCATTGTAATCAATTTTAGATGAATATAAAATTGCTCATCCGGGGCAAAGCCCGGTTAGCTAAAAAGATATTTACCTAAAAAATTACATGGCATTTTGAGTTGCTGCTTTTAATATTAAACCCCGGCGCTATGCCGCGAGTGCACGCAAAGCTAATGCAAATATTTTAATAGTGGGAAACGGGCAGTGCCGCACAGAGCCACGCAGTGTATACGCATTAAAATGAGTATCCCGCAAAGCGGGAGGCATTATTGTAGAAAAAGGATG
>CANBTK010000508.1 GCA_947372365.1 Flavipsychrobacter stenotrophus
TATTAAATCGCGACGCGATAAGCTTTGCGAAAAACAATATTAGGGTAATTTCTGTATTTTTGGATAAATAATCCCCACATGCAACTGGCCGACCTTGACGTAAATAAAGTTTATACCTATGCAGATTACTTCAAATGGAAATTTGAAGAAAGGGTGGAGCTGATAAAAGGGAAGATATTTAAAATAAGCCCCGCGGCAAATAGGAAGCATCAGAAAATTGTGGGCAAAATACATATACGGCTTGGCATATTTCTTGAAAATAAAAAATGCGAGGTTTATGTTGCCCCCTTTGATGTAAGGCTCCCAATAAAGTCAAAAGACGATAAAGATATCATTACAGTGTTGCAGCCCGATGTTTGTGTAGTCTGTGACCAGTCGAAGCTGGATGACCAAGGCTGCATAGGCGCGCCTGATATAGTTGTAGAAGTATTAAGCCCGGGCAACAACGCAAAAGAACTGAAGAACAAATACGAAGTATACGAGCAATCGGGCGTAAAAGAATATTGGGTAGTTAGCCCTCAGGACGAAACCGTACTTATCCACTTGCTGGAAGGTGGCCAATTTAAATTACTGCCAGTTAAGGTAGCTGGCGACGTGGTTACCTCGCCCATACTACCGGGGTTTGCAATGGATGTAAAAGATTTATTTAAAAGCATCAGCAACGGGGAAGAGTAAAAATGATCTATAAATGGCCAATCCATTTAAACTGTTTGCATATTATTGGGTGCCGTTAAGGTTTAGGGTAGCCTCGCTTAAAAGTAAAAATAAATAACGGAAGTGCCTTTAGTTCATTGCCCGTAAAAACTGTTAAATAATAGCCATTCACCACTAAAAAAGTGTTGCAAAATAAATTTCCGGTAACTTCGTAATAATAAAATTATCATAATGAAGAGGGCCATTTGTTTCCTTTTACTTTGCGCAGGCATCTTTAGTGCTTCGGCGCAGGACACCTATAATAGTTCCGGCAAGGCCAACGGCTATAAAAAGAAGCAGCAAAAGGGCTATGACCCTGCCAGGCTGGTTCTCGGTGGTGGCCTTAACCTGGGTTATTCGGGCGACTACGTTAACTTAGGTATTTCGCCTAAAGTGGGCTACAAGCTTACCGATTTTCTTGCTGTGGGCGTAGGCATGGGTTACCAGTATTATAAAATGCCCGATTTCATTTTTGACAAAACCAACGAAGTAGTTTACCAGCATTGGAATATATTTACCCCAAGCATATGGGCAAAGTGCAATGTTTACAACCCTATATTTTTGTCGGCTGATGTTGAATACAACGCCATAGGCATCCGGTACTACAAAATAAGGTATTCTGGTACCGACGAATACCTGGAAAAAAGAAAACAAAACGTGGGCGCTGTTAGCTTGCTGGTAGGCGCGGGCATCAAGCAATCGTTGGGCGGCCGTACATCAGGCACTTTTGAGATTATGTACGATGTTTTGCAGGCTGACTATAGCCCCTACAGGCAGCAACTGGTATACAGGGCAGGCATATATGTAGGCTTATAACAGCCTGTTGCGCGGCACATTAATAAATTGAATAAGTTTGTACACTACATTTGTCCCGATAATTTTTATCGGGATTTTTTTTTGAACCCGCCTGTGGGTTGCCAGGTTTTTATTTGCCAATGAGTCCGTTTATACTGCTTTCTATAATATTACTTTATTTCTCAGTACTGTTAGGCATAGCCTTTTACACATCGCGCCACTCCAACAACGAGTCGTTTTTTATAGGCAACCGCAACAGTAAGTGGTGGCTTGTAGCCTTTGGCATGATAGGCACTTCGCTGTCGGGCATGACCTTTATATCCGTTCCCGGTACAGTTGGCCTCAAAGGGTTCGATTATTTTCAGGTAGTTATAGGCTACTGGCTGGGTTATTTTGCTGTGGCATTTGTATTGCTGCCGCTTTACTACAAACTGAAGCTCACTTCAATATATACTTACCTGCAGGGCAGGCTGGGCGAAACATCTTATAAAACCGGCGCTTTGTTTTTCATTGTTTCCCGCACGCTGGGGGCTACGCTCCGGCTATACCTCGTTATTAAGGTGCTGGAAAAGTTTGTGCTTGAAGATATGGGCGTGCCTTTTGAGGCTACCGCAATTATTATACTGCTGCTCATACTGCTCTATACTTACAAAGGTGGCGTAAAAACCATTGTATGGACCGATACCCTGCAAACCACATTTATGTTGCTGGCGCTTATAATATGCGTTGGGTACATATTGCATGCGCTGAACCTTACTACCATAGGTGCGTGGCAGGCAATGGGCGAAAAAGGGTACACCCATATGTGGCAAACAGAGCCGCAGAAAGGCAACTTCTTTTTAAAGCAGCTACTGGGCGGCGCTTTCATAACCATATCAATGACAGGGCTGGACCAGGAGATGATGCAGAAAAACATAAGCGTCAGCAACCTGAAAGACTCCCGCAAAAACATGCTTACCCTTAGTTTCTTGCAGGTATTTGTTGTCTTTATTTTCCTTATGCTGGGCGGTTTGCTTTATATGTATGGCATGAGCAAGGGCGGGGCTTTTACCCATGTTATGGTGAATGGGAAAGACACCGTGCAGTTTATACTGGATGGCAAAAACATAATAGGCGACGATATTTTCCCGGTACTGGCGTTTAAGTATATGCCGCCTGTTATCAGCATTATATTCATTATAGGGCTTATCTCAGCATTATTCCCCAGTGCCGATGGGGCGCTCACTGCGCTTACATCATCTTTTTGTATTGATATACTGGGCATCAGGCGCAAACAAGGCATGACGGAAGGGCAGCAGCAACGCACCCGGCTTATTGTGCATTATACCTTTGCGGTAGTGTTCCTTATCTGTGTTTTCTTTTTCCGCATAGTAGATAATGGCTCGCTTATACAAACGCTGCTGGTGGTAGCCGGCTATACCTATGGCCCGCTGCTGGCGTTGTTTGCTTTCGGTATCCTTACCCGCAGGCAGGTTAACAGCAGCCTGGTACCCATAATATGCATTGCGGCACCCGCAATTTGTTATATGCTGAAACAAAACGAAGCCCAATGGCTTAACGGCTATGTAATAGGCAATGAATTACTCATTATCAATGCTGCATTTACTTTTTTACTCCTATTTTTATCTTCCCGGAAAGGAAGGGAAAACAACAATATCAACTAATGAAAGATCAACTCCATAATTTACGCAACAGGG
>CANBTK010000509.1 GCA_947372365.1 Flavipsychrobacter stenotrophus
GACCGCCGCCACGACCTTTCGCTTGTAGGCAGTTACGAACTCAGCAAAAAATGGACATTCTCATCGGTATTTATTTATGGCTCAGGCAATGCTATTACCCTGCCTACCGCTTTTTATTTTATAGAAAACTCGCTGGTACAACAATATAGCCAGGTGAACTCTTACCGCATCCCTTCTTACCACAGGCTCGATGTATCAGCCACCTACACCCCGCAGCACAAAAAGCCGCGTAAATGGCAAGGCAGCTGGACATTCTCGGTGTACAACGTTTATAACCACGCCAACCCTTACTTCCTGTATAACGATATACAGGGTACTGCAAACACTGGCATTACATCAAAAATATACATGGTATATATTTTACCCATTATACCCAGCTTTACCTACAACTTTAAGTTTTAACCAGGTTACTTCCATAACTGACTATAGTAGCACAGCAGCATGAACGAACAGATTGAACGGATTAAGGCAGTAATAGAGCCCCTCAGGCAACAAATAATTAACCACAAGGTTTATTCAGTAATCAACGATATAGAATCGCTGCGCCTTTTTACGCAGTGCCATGTATATGCAGTATGGGACTTTATGTCGCTGCTGAAAGCGCTACAGAATAACCTTACCTGCACCACGGTACCGTGGTTCCCGGTTGGCGATGCCGAAACCCGGTTCCTGATTAATGAAATTGTAGTGGGGGAGGAGTCGGATGTAGATATGCACGGCCAACGCAAAAGCCACTTTGAATTATACCTTGAAGCTATGCGCCAGTGCGGGGCTGACACTACCGGTATTATTTCATTTACCGAGGCACTGAAAGCGGAAGGCGATTTCAGCAGTGCATTTGCGCAGGCAGGCACACCAGCCAGTGCACAGGATTTTGTGAATTTCACTTTCGGTATCATCAATAGCAATAAGGCTTATTTGCAAGCCGCTATATTTACTTTTGGCAGGGAAGACCTGATACCGGGTATGTTCATGGCGATAATTAATGATATGCATAATGATGCGCCTGAAAATATATCTGTTTTCAAGTATTACCTTGACCGGCATATAGAAGTGGACGGCGGCCACCACAGCCACCTGGCATTGCAGATGACAGAAAATTTGTGTGCAGGCGATGCCCGTGCCTGGCAGGAGGCTGAGGCAGCAGTTGTTGAATCGCTGAAAATGCGGATTGCTTTATGGGATGGCGTTTATGATGCTATTATTTCAGCCCGGGTTTAGTAAATAAGCAGCATGTAGTCAAAATACAAGACTATTTGTTTTTAATTTTTTATAAATTTATATAACATTACAAGTTTATCCGCTAATTGTAATAGCCAACCCGTAGCCAATGGACATACTAATAATTGATGACGACCCACTGATACTGCATGCATACAACCGTTATCTCAGCCATAGGAAACACACTGTATTCCATGCAGAAAACGGCAGGGTAGCGCTGGAGCTATTGCGGATAAACCCCGAAATAAATAAAGTTGTCATTGATGCTTACATGCCGGAAATGGATGCCTTCCGGTTTTTAAAGCATATACAGGACGGTCAGCTTTATACCGGCACCCACCCCGATGTGTATTTTATTACCGCCTGGGACAACAACCATATCCTTGAACGGCTGAAACAAGAGAACATTAATCAGGGCAATATTAAACACATTTTCAAAAAGCCGGTTGACCTTGAGGCGCTGCATGCAGCATTGCAGGGAAATGCCTGATATTGAATGCTTGATATTTAGCGAAACACCTTTATATTTGAGCAAAAAAAATGATGCCCCGCCGTGCCCTTACCCTCTTTATTGCCCTTGCTTTTACCTTGGTTTTGGGGTGCCGTAAACTACAAGCACCTTATACACTAAACAGTAAAGCCCGCCTTTACATGGCGTTTTTTGGCAAAAACTCATGGTGGCAATATAGTTCCGGTAACGGGCAGGATACTTTTACATGGACCGCCTACCACAGCAACCTGGGCACAGTGCAGGAAAGCCAGCAATATGAATTGTTTACTTCATCGGTAGGCCCATACGATAACAATAGTATGAACGAATGCGACTATTACGCCAGGGCCGAGCGGGATACAGACTATGGCGGCATATTGGCGCAGCATATGTATTTTAATATAACTACTACTGAAAACTCAGTAACCGGAGATGGCAACCTGCCACTGGAAAGCAATGTTATTGTTGACGGCAAGGCCTATAATGATGTACTGCACCTGGTGAACTACCACGACACAGTTAATGAATCGCACTTCATTAATATCTGGATAGCCCCCAATGTAGGGGTCATAAAAATGTCCCGTTGGCGCGATACCACCACCTATTACCTTAAAAGTTACAAGGTAATGCCGGTAAATAGTTGATCCTTACAGGCAGCGTCATTGACTTAGCGTTTCTTGTGTTTTAGTTGCGCCTTTGAAATCTTGAATGGCCAGTTAATTGCGGTGCCTTTTTGCGTAAAACTTTTATATCCTTAATTCAATGGCATTGCTCTTATAGGGCAAGTCTATCGGCAAGCAATTTTAGTCAACAAGTACTTTTATCGTTACGGTACTGCTAAGGCAGTTTACACGCACTATATAAATGCCTTTGGGCCAGTTTGCCGTATTGATGGATAGTGATTTTTCATTGCTGCCCTGTAGCATTGCGTGGAAAATAGCCTGCCCGTTAATATTCATTACGCTTATGGCAGCCACTTCATTTTGCTGCATTCCCTGCCAGTTGACAGCCAGCGAATTATTAGCTGCATTGGCCAGCGCCGTAACATTGGGCGCAGCTGTAAGCGCCTCATTAACTATAGTGGTACACGTGCCTGTCCCCCAAATGCAATCGGCAAATTCAGGATGGTCTATAAACGGGTTGCGGTTGTTTTGCAGCAGGTATGCCTTGTTATTGCGGTTAATTTCTTTGGGGCTTACGGGGTCGTTGTGGTGCCACTCCAGCAGCATCTGTATAGCCCACGGCTTAAAACTGATGCCGTTAGCCATCTCCCAGCTTATAAAGCTGGTACTGTCGGCACCATAGTAGCAGGTAGCAATATAAAAGTACGCACGGGCAATGTCGCCTTTAAATGAATCGTTGGGTTCGTAGCAATTACCCGATGGGGCACCGGCATAAATGTTATTGGCAATTTTGCCACCATTGGTAAAAGTATGTACGATGCTGCTGCCGGCTTTGCCATAGGGGAGGT
>CANBTK010000510.1 GCA_947372365.1 Flavipsychrobacter stenotrophus
GCTGCCAATACCTCCTCATGGTTGTTGTAATTAACGCCATTGCGCAGGAAGTATAGCGTAATGGCCCGGTACATAGCGCCGCTGTCAATATAGTTATAGCCGAGGCGTCCAGCTAGTTGTTTTGCTATGGTACTTTTACCGCATGATGAATAACCGTCTATTGCAATAATTATTTTGTTCCCAGCCATGGCCACAAAGTTAAGGATTGATTACGAAAAGTAAACTATTGCCGGTTGCGGGAAGTAAAACATTTATTATGTTTTTATGCTGAAATGGATTGCTGAACTATCTTTACTTTAGTACCCGAAAAGTATAGGATACTGAAGGAAACGCAATAAAAACGATTGGCAATGGGCACCTGGAAGGCAATAGGAAGCAGTGTATTAGGGGCAGGCCATGTGGCTACAGGCAAGCCATGCGAAGATGCCGTAAAGTACAGCATAGTACACGGGAAAGATAACGAAGAAACCCTTGTTTGCTGCGTGAGCGATGGCGCCGGTAGCGCTCAGTATGCTGTTTTTGCCTCAACTTTGTGTGTAGGCAGGGTAGCAGCAGCGCTTGAAGGTAGTGCTATTGATGGCGAGGAGGTGGGCGAGGAGGCTATCTTTGCGCTGCTGGAGGAGGTTTATGATGAACTGGCTAATGAGGCGGTGGCACAGGATGTGGAAATTAATGAATTTTCATGCACACTGCTGGGGTGTTATATAACTGCGCAGAGGGGTGTTTTTTTCCAGGTGGGCGATGGGGCTATAATACGTAATGATGCCAGTGGTTTTTATATACCGGTATGGATGCCGCAGAATGGTGAGTACCAGAACTCCACCACCTTCCTGATTGACGACAAAAACATGGGGCATGTAAAAATAAGCATTGTGGAGGAGCCCATAACCGAAGTAGGGTTGTTTACCGATGGGCTGCAGATGCTGGCGTTAAATATGGAAGCTGAGAATGTACACCAGCCATTTTTCGCGCCATTGTTTAAATACCTGAGGCTGGCCGGCGATGCTGCGAAAGTGGGTGTACTGCAAAGCAAACTGGAAGCCTACCTGGATAGCACCCAGATTAATGAGCGTACTGACGATGATAAAACCCTCTTCCTGGCAACAAGGGAATAGGTGGGGGATGATAGGATAGCGAATGAATGAAACAGGTAGCCCACACTATAAAAGTGCCGGGCACCTGGTTAAAAAATAGAAATGGTATTACAGGGCTTTAGTGGGCAGCAATATAACATAGGCAGGGAACTCGGCAGGGGCGGGGAAGGGCAGGTGTTTGATGTAATGAACCATACAGGCCTGGTGTTTAAAAGGTATACCGAAAAGCTGGAGCCGCTGCAACTCAGCAAGCTGCAGCACATGGTGGCTATGCGCAGCCCGGCTATTGAGGCCTACGCGGCCTGGCCTGCCGATATAGTACTAGATGAAATGGGCGTACCGTGCGGCTTCACTATGAAAAAGCTGACGGGTTTTGTGCCTCTGCACATGATATTCAGCCCTATGGACCGCAAGCGGCTGTTCCCTGCCAAGGGGTATAATTTCCTGGTAAATGTAGCCCGCAACCTGGCAGTGGCTTTCTTTAAGCTGCATGAGGCAGGGCTGGTGGTGGGCGACGTGAATGAAGGCAATATCCTCATCAGCACCACCGGCATGGTGTCATTTATAGATTGCGATTCTTTCCAGCTTTATGATAGTGGAAAATACTATTTCTGCGAGGTAGGCGTGCCCCGCTATACGCCGCCCGAACTGCTGTCGCAAGGTACTTTTGATAATGTGGTGCGGACGGTGGGTACCGATAGCTTTTCGCTGGCAGTACTTATTTTTCAATTGTTGTTTTTAGGGCGGCACCCGTTTGCCGGCCGCAATACGTCGCGGCAGGATATTGATGAAGAAACAGCCATCGGGATGCGGGAATTTGCCTATTCGCTAGTGCGCGAAAAGAAGAAGCTAACGCCGCCAAAGGATAGTTTTGATATTGCTAATTTGCCCGGTGATATCGTTGCCAATTTCCATAAGGCTTTTGAACATGATGAACGGCCAACCCCTGCTGATTGGGTAATGGCGCTTGATGCCCTACTGGCAGGTATGGTTACTTGTGCTGCCTCCCGGCTGCATTCGTACCCATCGCAGATGGCAGAGTGCCCATGGTGCGCTTTCCGTCAAGACACGGGCATTATGTACTTCCTTGATGATGCTTATTTGCAGCCATCTACATTGTCGTGGGATATTGCCCAGTTTGTAAACGGGTTTAAGGTAGAGCAGCTGGAGCTGAAAAAGTGGGCGGGCCACAAGCCATTGCCCAATTTGGCGCCAACCCCAATTTCATGGAAGTACAGGGTGCAAAAGCGGCGTATCCTGTTCGCCTATTTTGCCGCCTTATTTATTGATTTTTTGGCGTTCCTGGCCATTGGCCCGAACGGGAATTTTGTATTGGTTTGCTTCTATAGCCTTATTTTATTGTTGTTGGTAAGGAGGTTCCTGAGGTCAAGGGCAAGGTTTAGCGAAGCTATTAAAGAGTTTATGGACGAGGCCGCCTGGAGGAAAGATAAAGTGGAACAGCTCATTAACGAGTACAATACCCCACGCGATTTGCCAAGGTTTATGAAATCGGTATCACAACTGGATAGGGTAGTTACTGACTTTAAAGGCCTGCCAAAGGTGTACAAGCAGATGAAGGAAAATAAGGAGGAGCAGGTATATAACGAAGAGCTGAAACAATACCTCGCCAACTTCCGTATTGACGACCATGAAATAACATCAATAGGCAGCGCCCGGAAGGAGGCATTGCTAAATAGCGGCATCCGTACTGCGGCTGATATCAGTTTACTGCATACTGTAAAAGTGCCCGGCATAGGGCCCAAGTACCAGCAGGTGCTTTTTAGCTGGCAGCGGCAGAAGGAGTCCGGGTTTACTTACATACCCGACCCTGCTAAGATAGCCGTAGGCATGGCGCAGGTAGATGATGAGCTAGCCAAGCTGAAATTGCGCCTTGAATCCAACATCAGGCGGGAATACCAGTCGCTCACCCTTTTTAAAGAAAATATCAATAGCAGGGCGGTTGCGCTGGAAGGGCAGATCAATGATGCATATATTAGTGCGCGGCAAGCGGAAATAGACCTTAAAGCCTTCAGGAAGTTTGCTATTATTTAGCCCGGCTGCTCTTTGTTGTTACAA
>CANBTK010000511.1 GCA_947372365.1 Flavipsychrobacter stenotrophus
GGGCTTGAGTTAGTATCAGTAGCAAAAACATTAGTAGAAGCAGTGATAGATGTTGGGATAGTAGAACCTACCTGGTATAAGCCTAATGGGCCGCTTGATGAGCTACCTGAAGTGTAAAACAACAGTCCGTTAAAAATGTTAACAACGCGTGTGTTGGTAGTAGAAGCGCAAACCTGAGTTGAACTTGTAGCGCCGCAAAGCTGGATACCTGCAGTAGTTGCAGTACCTGAGTTGCCTGAAGCATAATAGCTAGAACCATTGGCCACTGCACTGCGGATGTTTGATGTCCTGAATGTAGTTGTTTGTCCATCATTAGCAACCTGTGTGTTAGTAGCTGACTGGTCTACTGAATATATCTTCCTGTTGATGCCAGCTGCCGTAGCAACACTTGCTGTGCCAACGGATGCATCATAACCTGCGAAAACAAGGTGTGTCCATTCTGCATCTAATGCAAGGTGGCCTTCGGTGCTTGCTGAACCGCTGATAGTTAACTGGCCTGCGCCTGTAGATGGGATGCCATCGCTGCTGATAGGAGCTGCCTGGTTAAGGGTGTTCCTGTCATATTCCCTCAGTGTAACTGAAGTTGCAGCACTGCTGGTGCCATTAGCGGTTAATACAATAAGGTTGCCCGGGCATGAAGCGAAAGGAACATTAGTTATAGTAACGCCTGTAGCAACTGAACAGCCTGTAGGCAGCGTATAGATAATGCTGGCGCTGCCTGAAGCTACACCGTAAACGTCGCCTGTAGATGGGTTAACAGTAGCAGTAAGCGCATCGCTGCTGCTCCATGTACCGCCTGCAGTAGCATCGGCCAGGGTAGATGTTGTGTGCTGTGCGAAAGTGGTAGTCCCTGTAATAGCAGATGGGATTGGGTTTACTGTAACAGTAGCAACTGATGATGTAGCTGAGCCAAAAGAAGCACAGGTAGTTACACACTGGTAGTAAGAAGTAGCTGAAATAGTAGATGTTGTGTAAGTAACATTGGTTGCGCCAGATATATTGCTGAACGGGCCTGATACTGACGACGATGACTGCCACTGGTAAGAAATACCTGTACCAGCTGAAGCACCTGTTAATGTAATTAATGAAGAGCCGCTACCGCAAAAGCTGGCTGGTACTGGCGAAGGTGTGCCAGAAGCCGGGGTCGCTGTGCAAGAACCTGCAGCAGCAACTGCGCCACCTACAACGATAGAGTTAACCTGGAACACACCACCAGCAGAAACCGGTGCATATGCGAACAGGCCGAAAATGATACCATTGGTAGTGCTGGTAATGCCTACTGGCAATGCACCGCCACCCCATGTAAATGTAGTAGAGCCGGCACCGCAAGATGCGTTATCAGGAGCATGGTCTACGCCATCATCGGTCCATGTAGAACCATTGTCGAGGCTGTATGCAAAACGAACTTTCTGCAAGCCAGAACCTGACCTCCTTAATTTAACTGAAAGTGAAGTTACATTGAGCTGGAACCCTGTGTTTGGAAGAACCTGGAAATAAACGTGAGCGTGTGTAGATGCGTAAGTAGTAACCCCATTGTTTGTCATGCCGCTAAGGCCGCCGCTGCCGCAAGGGGTAGCAGTACCGAAGCCGGTTTTCAAAAGTGCAGAACCTGATTCGTTGGCTACATAGGTAATTGCGGTGCTGGTGCCGCCTGTACCTGTGTAAGTTGCAATTTGTGCTTTAGCACTGCTACCTAGCAGCTGCATGCACATCATAAAAACACCACTCAGCAGTGCCTTTGAACCCG
This sequence comes from Flavipsychrobacter stenotrophus, assembly GCA_947372365.1. Classification (GTDB taxonomy): domain Bacteria; phylum Bacteroidota; class Bacteroidia; order Chitinophagales; family Chitinophagaceae; genus Flavipsychrobacter; species Flavipsychrobacter stenotropha_D. The sequence goes on from CANBTK010000511.1 coordinate 1,748, forward strand.
AAAACCTTGTCGGCTTTACCTGGTTTCCTTTGCTCAAAATGCCTGTTGTTTCGGCACCCTGGCTCAAAAAGTTGTTCTGTTTCATATTTACTGGTTTTTTAACAGTGAGCCGTAAAATTCGCAGCAAAAACCACCCCGTTGGGCATCTGTAGCGTTAACTGTAATAGAGCAAATTGTTACCCTCTTTACTCTATTAACTAATTATTACTAATTGAAAAAATAAGGCCTGTAAATCAAACCATTGAATTTTTCAGGCTATTTCAACAGGGAGTTTGGCATGATGTTTTTTGTCATTATATCTTGACTACAAAATGCACAAACCCTAAGCCCGGTTCGTAAAAAAGTGCAGATATACATTACATAAAGTGCAATAAAATAAATGCCGGGCATTGCGCCCGGCATTTTACCTTCATGCTGTAATTGCGGCGCTAATTCAACGGGTAAAAATCCTGGTTGTACCGCTGCATTATGCTTTCAATTTTTTCAGGTGTTGCGCCACTTTCATAGGCCATTTCCATCAGGCTTATTTCCCCGTTAATGTTGGATTTGTTCCACGCTTCGCTGGTGCAGATATGGCTTAGCAATTCCAGCGATGCATTCTTGTACAAATGCATTGTTTCAAAAAGGCTTTCCACTTCTTGTTCCGATAAGTAGTTAACACTGTATGGCTCCAGGGCTACAAGCTGCTGCACATTGTTGATGCCCAGTGGCGAATGGGCCTTGAATTTACTCTCCTGCATTTCGCTATCTTCCCTTAATTGCTTATAGATGGCAAGCACCCTCACCGGGGCCGGGCCGTTCTTCATTGCAATATAATTGTCGCCGGTAACCAATGTGCCATATTTTGCCAGGTGCCTGAGGTCAGCCAGGTAAAGCAGCAGGAAGAGCCTGGATGGCTCGGCCACTTTACCCAGGCTATGTAAAACGAACAGGATGATGTGTATTGCCTTTTTGTGTATAAACCTAAAAGCCATGTGTTTTCCCTTTTTTAGATGAGGTGGTGATTCAAAGTATTTCTTTCGGGTATTATGTTATTAAGGCTAAATAAATTCTATTAAATAATAATTTATGCAAAAATATACAATTAGCCCGTTGCGAAATACTTTTTGCCCGGGGTTAACTTAAAAATCATATTGCGTTGCCTTGCTAAAACCCTTGCCTGTAGTGGCTTTAGCCGGAAGTTAATACCCGCATATAAGCAATACAGCCGATATTTTGGGGGCTAAAAATACGCAATGTATAACTATTTAACTTATACAAAATACACCAAACACATAACAAGTTAGCTTAAAGCATCCATGCAATTAATAAATATGCATATTAATTATTTGATAATTTTCCCTTAACCTAAAGCAATCCGTATGGTAACAACCGATAGGGACTTTTGCGGAAATACAAAAAACCATCATGAAACACAATTT
>CANBTK010000512.1 GCA_947372365.1 Flavipsychrobacter stenotrophus
ATGCCCAGTATATCAACAAGGAAAACTTTAAAAGTAGTTTTCAGCCCATCGAAAGTAGCGGCAGAAAGCGCATTCAGTTTTATTTGCCCGCCCTTCATGCCATTAATTAGGGGTGCAAGCTCAAACAAATTGGCGATAACCTTAGCAGTGTTAAAGTCATCATTCATAAAGTCCGTGCACTCATTGCACCAGCCCGCCACCTGTTTATCAAGCGCGGCATCGCCTGCATCAGCATTGCCGGCGTGGTTTATTTTCTGCAAAACATCATAAGCCTCCCATAGCCTGCGGGCCGCGCGTTCGGCAGCTTGCAGGGCTTCATTGCCAAAATCAAGGGTACTGCGGTAGTGCGTCTGCAATATATAAAAGCGCACAACCATAGGGTGGTAAGCCTGCTCCAGTATAGGGTGGTTGCCACTGAAAAGCTCCGACAGTTTTATTACATTGTTATAGCTCTTGCCCATCTTCTTGCCGTTGATGGTAATCATGTTGTTGTGCATCCAGTAGTTTACTGGCGCATGCCCATGGGCTATAGTGCTCTGCGCTATCTCGCTTTCGTGGTGCGGGAACTGTAAGTCCATGCCGCCTCCATGTATATCAAACACCTCGCCCAGGTATTTGCTGCTCATTGCCGAGCACTCAATGTGCCAGCCCGGGAAGCCTTCGCCCCATGGGCTTTTCCAGCGCATAATATGCTCAGGCGGCGCATTCTTCCACAAAGCGAAATCAGCCTTATTGCGTTTTTCATCCTGCCCATCCAGTTCGCGGGTAGTCTCTAGTTGGTCCTCCAGTACCCTGCCAGACAGTTTGCCATATGGGTAGCCCGCCGCGTACTTGCCTACATCAAAATAAACCGAGCCATTCACCTCATACGCATACCCCTTCTCAATGATGGTTTCAATCATGTTAATCTGCTCTATGATGTGGCCTGTGGCAGTAGGTTCAATACTGGGTTCTGTGCAATTAAATAAATGCATGCCATGGTGAAACATATTGGTGTACTTCTGCACCATTTCCATAGGCTCCATCTTTTCAAGCTTAGCCTTCTCGCTCACCTTATCCTGCGCCTCGCGGCCCTCCTCTTCAAAATGCCCTGCATCAGTAATATTGCGCACATAGCGCACTTTATAGCCAAGGTGCTTCAGGTAGCGCTGCACCACATCAAAAGTAATGTAGGGCCTGGCGTGCCCCAGGTGCGATTCGCCCGATACCGTAGGCCCGCACACATACAGCCCGGCATAACCCGGTACTATTGATTCAAATTGCTCCTTCTGGCGGGTATAAGAGTTGTATATTTTAAGGTTGTGTTCCATTATGTAGTATTTGTAGTGGTGCATGCAAAGTGCCGCACCCGTTGTTAGTATTTTGTTTTAAAGTAAGCATTGCGCTACGCAACATATTGTTGCTGGCTGCGGCCTATTTGCAAGCTGATTAATAACGCTATTTACTGCGTAACTAAAAGTTGCGCAAAAATAGCTGTAATAAGTTAACAGTGATATGCAAAAAAGGTTAAATGTTCGAAAATGGAAGTGAAGGCAGGCCAAATACCGATGATTAGCACATACGCGCCACTCCCGTACTACATCGTAGGGAGGAAGGCCTTAGGAAAGAAAATGCAGTATAAGTATGCATAATAGCTATATGCACCAAAGATGGGCAAATATTTTCATACTACAAAATAGTGTTGCAGGAAATATCATTGCCCCAGGCAACAACCGTAGCATCGCCCATTAATATTTACCCGTAAAAAACTAGCTGCAAAAGATTGGCAACAGGACAGCCGGTAAAGTCCGGTCCACGATGCAGGCATTTTTCTGAGAGCCTTAATGGGTGTTTATTAACAATTTATAGAAATAGCTGGTTCTTCAATTGTTTTATTGTATTTTAGCAATAGCTTTTGCCACGGCAAATAGAGGCACAGCGGCGCATATCACAAACACTAGAAACAATTATTTATGGCTTTAAACGTCGGGTCTGCACCAACCGGAATGGGTGCCTATATTATTTTAGATGCCAGTGGCAATGTTGTTAAGTCGCATAACTTATCGTTAGCCGGGACACCCTCAAATGCAGCCGATGCGCTCATACAGGCAATTAATATTCGCTACAGGCCGCTACGGGAAATTCCGTTGGCTGGTGGGAACGTTTTGATAGTTCTTACCGTACAATAGCCTTTAGCCATTTCCTTCATTTCAAGCGTTTTCCCCTTTGCAGGAGATAAACGCAAGAAAGCAATGCTTGCGTGCGCAGTTAGCGAAAAATAATTCCCGGTTGTTTAAGATAATTTCCGGCGGTGCTTTGCATGGGTAGCGGTGGCATCATCAGCGGTTTTTGCAAATTGGTATTGCGTGTTCCTAGCCTTAGCCTTTTGAGCCTTTTGGCATTTAAAACAAGGTATTTTACTAATTCTGCGCACCTGTGCAGTACTTTGAAAAGAAATCACCAGGCAAAACAGCAAGCATATTGGCATTAGTTTCATGCAAAACAAATTAAATGTTAACGAATTATATGGGAACCAATCGGTGCCGATATAAAAGCAAAGCGCAAATCTAAAATAAAATTGTTAACGAAAAGCAATTTGCTGTAATTTATTATGTTTATATTTATTATAAACACAATTGGTGCAAGGGGGGCTGTTCTGCATATTTGTATTGCGGAAGAAAATCATGAACCGGTAGTATCAAGCGCAAATCAAAGGCAAGCATTGTGTGCAGGAAACGGCAATCAAATCAGGTAGGTAATCAATACCACTTTTGCCCTGGCATAAGGGTGCAGAATTCCCATAGGAATATACAAAAAAAAACCGGATGCACCTTGACCAAGATCAATATAGAAATTGCTTTTTGTCATTTTATTTGGGCCTCAGCCACTATACTTTTGTATCAGTTTCTAAACAAAAATTATAAGCGAATGATTAGAAAATTCCAGTCCGTTAAACTGCATTATTTTGTCCCATCTTGAAAAGCCAGCATCTTATAAATGTTGGCTTTTTCCATTTTCGTCCAATATTGTGTCAGTTGCAAGTGCCTACACCCCTTAAAAACAAAAAATCACCCGAAGGTGATTTAAAGCTTGGGAAGAAGGGCGGACAAGTGTCGAATGTTTTTGTAGAGGATTTGGAGGGGTTTTACCTTGATGTGTAGATTAAAGTAACTCGAATAAGTTTTAAA
>CANBTK010000513.1 GCA_947372365.1 Flavipsychrobacter stenotrophus
GATACTAACTCAAGCCCTCTTGGTTTCTCAGTAAGCCCTGACGGCAATACTGCTTACGTTGCTGATGACAGGTCAACTGCTGGCAAAGGTATCTACAAATATACCCGTTCAGGTTCTACATGGTCATTTGCTTATAAATTAGCTAACGGTGCTGGTGCACGTTCAGTAGCAGTAGATTATTCTACTTTGCCTTATGCTACAGTTTATGCAACAACTGCAAGCAACGCGTCAACAACACGCGATACCCTTATCAAAATAGTAGACAGCAACTCCCTGGCTGTTTATGTTAACCTTGCTACTTCAGATTCAGGTACAAGCTTCAGGGGTGTAACTTTTGCCCCAGGCTGCTGCGCTAAAATCTATGCTATCAATGCTACTACTTTCTGCGTAGGCGGTTCTGCCCAGTTGGTTATCTATGGTAACCCAGGCGCTACTGTTACTTATAGCGATGGTACTTCTACCTTCACAGTAACTCTTAACGCAAGCGGTACTGACACAATCACTGTTTCGCCAACAGCTACTACTACTTATAGCCTGGTTGATATCACTACCAGCGTTTGCAGCCACACTTCAATTACCGGCGACGTAGTTGTTACAGTTAACGGCGTACCAGGTGTTGATGATATCTCTGCCGATTTCGGTACAACAGTATGTGTAGGTTCTACACTTGTATTAGGCGATGCAGTACCAGGTGGTACATGGAGCAGCAGCGACAACAGTATTGCTACAGTTGATGCAGCGTCAGGCGTTGTAACTGGCGTATCAGCCGGCCCGGTAACTATTTCTTATACAGTTACTAACGCTTGTGGTTCTACTACCGTTACTATCGGTATCACTGTAGAAGCACCACTTTCAGTTGCAGCTATAACAGGTGCTTCATCTGTTGCAGTAGGCAGCACTATCACACTGAGCGATGCAACACCAGGTGGTACCTGGAGCAGCAGCGACGTATTGGTTGCTACAGTTGACCCATTAACCGGCGATGTAACTGGCATAGCTACAGGTGTAGTTGTTATTACTTATTCAGTAACTAATTCTTGCGGTACTGTATTCGTAACTTACGAAGTTCAGGTAGCAGCACAGAAAGGCATCAATGCAGTTAACATTGTTACTGCTTCGCAAATCAGCCTGTACCCTAACCCAGCTAACGCTACATTGAACATCAACGCTTCTGAAAAAGTGAATGTTTCAATATTGAGTGTTGATGGTAAAGTATTGATTGAGCAGAAAGATGCTAAAGTAATCAACGTTAGCAGCCTTGCTAATGGCGTTTACATAGTTAAGGTTTACAATGCTGAAAATGTACTGATAACCAACTCAAGGTTCACAAAGAACTAATTAACGGTTGTTTTTAAATTTATGGGCTGCCCGGTTTCCGGGCAGCCTTTTTTGTGTTTAGTCTGGTGAAAAATTCAATGTCCCTGCATTGTTCTCTTTTGAATGAAAATTAATTGAACTTTGTAAAGTATGAAAGCGTACCCATGGTTAGTTTTATTCGGGTTAGTGCTTAGCCTCGGGAGTTGTGAGCTATTTGAGGTTAAGGGCAAGAAGGAGCCGGTTTCCATATGTGGTAATGTTTATCGCATAGTTTCTGACGATTCGTTGAATGCGTGTAAGCCAAGGGATACGATATTGGGTAAGAGAGTGTTCGTTAAATATGTAAGCCTGGGGCACGATTACTATCTATCGGTTGGATGTAAAGGGCTAGTTGTTGACCGGGGGGTGGGTTATGATTGCCGCACACTTAAAAGCATGGTGCCAGTGTACGAGTGGTCGTCGCCAAATGTGATAGCATTGAAGCGCGGCTGCGGCGGCAACTATTGTACTTACACCGAATATTACCTGATGCCCGGTGCGCAGTATTTTGAAAGGATAAATGTTATGGGCCATGATTCCCGCCGCAACTTAATTACATACCTTATTGAGCGGGATAGTATTGCTATTGAAAATGTTTACAATGGGCGTAAGGTAGCTTACCCGATATTGGATAGTATACCTTGCCCTAATCCACTTTCCTGTATTAATAGCGCCCTGTTTACAAAAAATGGCGTAGAGTACGTATTCTATACATTGAGCAAAGGAAAAAATAAAAAGGTATCCCGCTCTTATGCCATACCCAAGCGCTTATTGTAAGCCTGCCTCAGTTTGTGAGTAATAAAACTATAAACTACACTTCAAATATATTCAACTTATCAGCGTTGGTTTTGTGCTATTGTTGCTGCCTTTCAGTGCCCTTTTCGTTAAAATTTTCATGCAAAAATATCTTGTTTTAATTGCATAGCCTTATACCAAGAAGGTATTTAAACTACGCCGGATTCACCCCGGCTATTCACGCCGATGCCGTTTATTTAGGCACCGATCCCATAGGGATCGTATGTTTATAGATAAGGGTTAATAAATATCACCGATGCCGTAGGTATCGAATGTCGTCACAAAATTAGATTTTCACATGCGATACCAACGGCATCGGCATGGAAATGCTCTTTCAGCTATAGATATGTGATGCCTTTAGCATCATAACTCTTACCCAAATCGTTAACCAAGTAACAAATGCTCCGATGGGTGGTATGTAACGTAAGCCCACAATATTTTTTAGTGCATTTTAACGCCTGTTGGTACTACAGGTAATGCCCAATTGAAGGGCATAAAAAAAGGGCTCAAATTTTGAGCCCCTTAAACTATTTTATCGGTACACTTAACTACCGAAAGCGTCTTTTATTTTGTCGAAGAAACTTTTGTCCTCGTGGGCTGCCTTAGCCTCTGCCCCCGGTTTAAAGTTGGGTGAGTTCTTCAGTTTTTCCAGGATGTCCCTTTCTTCGTTAGTAAGCGTGGTTGGCGACCATGTGCTTACTTCTACCAGTTGGTCGCCCTTTTCGTAGCTCTGGAATGACGGAAATCCCTTGCCCTTAAGCCTGAATATCTTGCCACTCTGTGTGCCTGCCGGTACTTTTATTTTTGCCTTGCCGTCAATAGTTGGTACTTCTACCTGCGTACCTAAAACCACATCGGGGAAAGACAGGTGCAGTACATAAACCACATCCAGGTCCCTGCGGGTAAGGTGTTCGTGCGCTTCTTCCTCTACCAGTATAAGTAAGTCGCCGGGAGGGCCGCCGCGTTCGCCGGCATTGCCCTTGCCGCTCATGCTCAGCTGCATGCCATCCT
>CANBTK010000514.1 GCA_947372365.1 Flavipsychrobacter stenotrophus
ACCAGGAAATACAGGAAAAACAACATGCCGTTGTTGAATTCAACATAGGCTCCTATAGCTTTAACAGCAAGCTCCGTACCCTTAAGCACGGTGGCGATACGCACACGCTTTCGCCAAAGGAAAATGAATTGCTGCTGATGCTTTGCGAATACAAAAATGACCTCCTTCCCCGCGAACTGGCGCTTAAGCGCATATGGGGCAGCGATACCTACTTTAACGGACGCTCAATGGATGTTTACATAGCCAAATTGCGCAAATACCTTAAAGAAGACAGCAGCGTAGAAATAGTGAATATACACGGTAACGGCTTCAGGCTGGTTGCAGCAGAATAAGATTATAATATTAAAATGATTGTAAGCAGGGCGCCATATGGCACCCTGCTTTTTTTGTGCCCGGGCTTATCGCCACACAATGCCCCCAAAAGCCAGTGCCCTGCACCGCTATACCGTGTTTACACCCTCATTACTCGTTATTTCACTTCAAATTAAAGGATATTTCACTGTTAAAAAAGGCTCAATATGCATGGATGTTTGCATCAGGAATTCATCCTGGCCCGGGAAGCCGAAAACGGGAACAAGAGTAGGCGTCAGTTAACTGCCATCCCAAAGGCATAAAAGCCCCAAAATGGCGGGTAAAAAATACAGTTATATGAGCAACACTTATTCACTGGGCAACCAGATTTATGCGCTGGGCAGCATCATTAACCCTGCATACGGGTTAGAATTCACCAGCTTCGACGACTTACAGGCGTACGTAACGCAGGCGGTAACGACCACGCTGGCGGTAGACCAGGGCCCTGCTAACAGTACCAATACTAACAACTATTTGGGCAGCATCAACGGTGGCACCGATTGGCAGTTGGTTTGGGGGCCGGTAGTATTCACCGCAGATGATACCGCAACTTGCATAGTTTCCGACAATGTAATGGCATTGTTTTACAACGACAGCGAGAATATATTTGTTGTTTCAATAGCTGGCACCAATACCATATCTACTTACGACTGGTTCTCTGAGAATTTCGATGTAAGCACCACTGTTCCTTGGGTGAACATATCAGACAATGGGGCCCCTGGCGATGCCGTAATATCGCAAGGTGCCGCTACCGGGTTTAACATCCTGCTTAACATGGCAGATGAAAACGACAATTTGATGATAGATGCTTTGCAGAGTTTTATCTTCCAGTTGGGCGCAAATCAGTCTTCCCTTTCAGTTGCTGTTGTGGGCCACAGCCTGGGCGCCGCGCTTACTGCACTCATGGCATTATACATGTTCGAAAATGTTGCTAACTGGAACCCGGCTGGTGAAGTAGCCGATATTGCTGCCTACCCTACCGCAAGCCCCACGCCCGGCGATAGCAATTTCGCGGCCTACTACGAATCGTTGCTAACAGTAAATTCAGGTAATTCAACGCCTTGCAGCTTTACATACACCCATTTTTACAACTCCATTGACGTGATACCACAAGGCTGGGAACTGGATATGATGATAAACATGCCATTCCTTTATGACAACCAGCCGGGCTTCACATCCCTGGGCACGCCGCCCGACGCTATGATTGCAGCCCTCGTATCTGGTGGTATTGCCTCATCATTTAATGCCAGCACTCTGTCTAACAACAACTATACTCAAATTACATCGCCGACATCAGGCACATTCCTGGGGGTTTACCAGGTGGGCGAAGCCGTTGCTGGCAATAACCACGACCTACAAGATGTGTGGAAAGGTCTCAATATTGGCATTGACCTCGTCTTCTTATCCGACCCTGTTTTGGCTAACTCAGCCATTGCCGGCAACAACCCATCAGGCACTAACTATATAAACTACCTCATAGACTTTGGCAATTTTATGCTGCAGATGATGTACCAGCATGCATTCCCGTATTATGACAACAATTTCATCAATATCGCGGATTTCATTACTGAATATCAGGGAATAATTGTCTCACTAAGCCCTACATTGTGCGGTAGTAGCACCCTAACTACAGGAATGGGCCGTGCTGCCGAAAAATTACTCCAAAAGCACCTGCACATCCGCAATATTTCAAGGTTCGCTGGCCTGGCAAAAGCGGCTAAAGCAAAAAAGCAATAATACAACAAGCCTGCTACAGGTGCTGTACCCTGCAGCTCAAAGCCATAACAGGCTTGCACAAAAACACATATACAGTAAAACAGGGTGCCGTTACGGGCACCCTGTTTCATTATATCACAAATGACATTTTCCTCCCAAGATAGCCTTGCAAAAATGCGTAATACCAATTCGACTTTAATAATGCACTGAAAAATAAACCCGGTTTACGTTACAAGTCACCCTTTAAGGGACGGGGTGGCTACGGTGCAGTTTAAATGCACCTTAAAAATTGTATGCCTTAAAACACCTGCCGAGAAGCAAAAGGCTTTGCGCTTGGTTTGCAACGGGCTGGCGCTTAATAATTACCAGATGCACAACATCAGTCAATGCCCAGCACTTCGCTAAAATGCCCAAACCTGACCCGCCAGCGCTGGCAATCATCGGTAGAAAGTTTTGACAAGTCAATACCCATGTACATGTGCGATTCTACATCATGATGGTCCTTCACAAGCGTGCAGAGCTTCAGGCACTTTTCGCGCCATAACGAAAACAGCGTATTGAATAGCGCCGCCTCCGGCACCTGGCGTTCTATAACCTCATCAATACACATATCCAGCACGCGCCCCAATGCCCAATCTAACAACAGTACTTTATGTAGTTTACCTTCAAGGGTAGCTATAAAACCCTCTTTAATAACTTCGCGGCTATTGGTAGCCAATTTTGTTCCCATGGTAATTTGCCTTAAACTGCACCAAATTTAAGTCCTAAGGTATCTATGGTCCTATGACCACAACCGCTACACAGCCTGATGCTAATCAGTCTAGGATTAAATATTAGTACAAAATCACTATTGTCCGGCAAAAAAAAAGAGAGTTCGTGTTTTAGCTTATTCGTGTTTGCAAAACTAATGAAAGTCGCCGCGATAGCGGACATTAGAGTAACAGGCTTCAGCAAAACACGCCGCAGAGCTTCTTTTAGCCGCGGAGCGATAGCTAAAAGTGGCGCTTTTCTTTGTTCCTTTCTTTTTCGCCAAGAAAAAAGAAAGGAATGGAGACGCGATTAAATCAACCAATAAAGCAGCCTGTTCCATAT
>CANBTK010000515.1 GCA_947372365.1 Flavipsychrobacter stenotrophus
TGTTTCCGCTCCCTCAGTTGGCAGGTAGCGCCCAGGTCTAACCTGTGATAGGCTGGTACCCGGTAGGCGTTCCGCTCGGTATAATACATTACTACCTGGTTGTCCACCAGGTACTTACCGCTGGGAAATGTAGCGGCATTACCGGTATAGTAGACAAAATCGGCTGATACAGTCCATTTTTTTGACAACTTGTACATGCCTACAACCGCCAAATTGTGTGTCTGGTCCTGGTGTGCCGGATACCATGCACCTTTATTGATCCCGTCAATTTGTAATTCGGTCTTGGAAAGTGTGTAAGACACCCATCCTGTGAGCCTTCCTTCATTTTTCTTTGCCAGCAGCTCAATACCATATGCCCTTCCTTGCCCAAATAAGAGCTGAGGCTCAATGGGGTCATTGCTTAATACTTGTGCATTGTTTTTATAATCAACCTGACGCTGCATGGACTTATAGTACGCCTCCACACTGCATTCGTAAGTATTGTCTTTAAAATTACGTTCGTAACCCAATGAAGCCTGGTCTGACAGCTCCGGCTTGATAATATTGTTTGTGGCTACCCATTTGTCAGTAGGGTCGCTTGTAGTTGAATTTGATAATAAATGCAGGTATTGTACGTTCCGCCCGTATGCCGCCTTAATGGAAGATACCTCGCTAAGCTGATAGCTTCCTGACAGGCGCGGCTCAGGGTTAACATAGGTTTTAACTATTTGGCCTGCAGCATAAGAAAGCGTATCAGTTATCTTATGGTTGGCGTCCAGATTGTAAAATTTGTTGTTGCCACCAAAAACAGAGAAGGTGCTTAACCTTATACCTACCTCAATATTTAGTTTTCGTGACGCCTTCCAGCTGTCTGCGATATAAAATGCGTTCTCCCAAGTATGGACTTTCGGCTGGCTGGGTGCTGTAATAGTACCTTCAAATTGCCCGGGGGTTAAAGTGTGGTCTATTGAATTTAGCCCAAATGACAAGGAATTATCTGGGTTCATATAATATTTCAGCTCCTCCTTAAAATTCCAATCCCTGATAACTGACAGTATACTTGCATCTATGCCGGCAGTATTGACTTTGAATTTATAGTCATAGTTGCTGTATATCAAAGAAGCATTTGAAAACAGCTTTGGGCCAAATACGTGATTCCACCTCAGTGTACCTGTTGCATTGCCCCAGTTGATGCCAAATAAACTACTTAGCCCTAAAACATCTTTGCCGTAGTAACCTGACAGGTATAGCCTGTCTTTATCAGAAAATTTGTAATTTAGTTTTGCATTAAAGTCGTAGAAATACAACTTGTTCTTCCTGGTGTTCTCGTCGTTCGAGAAAATGAGGAACATATCTGCATAGGTTCGCCTCGCACTTACAAGAAATGAACCTTTATCCTTTACTATAGGGCCTTCCACATTCAGCCTCGACGATATTAGGCCTACCCCGCCACTGGCATGGTAAGACTGGTTATTGCCATCATTCATCTTTATATCCATAACCGAAGACAAGCGGCCACCATATTGGGCAGGCTCAGTACCTTTGTAAAGGGTAAGGTTTTTAACGGCATCTGAATTAAAGACTGAGAAGAACCCTAAAAGGTGTGATGGGTTATAAACCACCGCTTCATCAAGTAATATCAGGTTTTGGTCTGCGGCACCGCCCCTTACAAAAAACCCTGTATTGCCATCTCCTGCTGATTTTACGCCCGGCAATAGTTGAATTATTTTCATTACATCCTTTTCGCCAAAGATCACCGGCAAGGCATTCAGCTCTTTAATGTTAAGCTTGTTCATTCCCATCTGGGCAGAAGTAATATTTTCATTTTTCGCCTTGGCGTGTACAACAACTTCAGACAGCTGCTTGCTTTCTGGCACCATTGGAATACTTAAAATGGAATCTTTTTCCAATGTTATGCTTACCGACAGGTTCCGGTATCCCATTTGACTAACCATAACTATATAGTCGCCAGCCGGAACTGAAAGTGAGTAAAACCCATATTCGTTTGTCGCGGCACCCACATTCTTTCCTTCTATCCTCACAATTGCGCCAATAATTGTTTCGCCCGTGCTTTTGTCATTTACTGTGCCGCTGATGCTATATTTCTGTTGGGCGAAGGACAAATATGTACACATGAGCAGCGTGATGAGAATAATCGCATTCTTCATTTAGTTTTTTGATTTAATACTTGTTAAAAAATAATTATAAATAACAACTTTTAAAAAATGTGGCGCGTGTAATAGAATAGGCCGCCAGCCATATTGAGCACCTTTGCTACCACTTAGGGGCAACAGCTCCCTTGGCTATTGTTTTCGCAACACTTATACCAATTGCACACTAAACTTCGGCATGTGAACATCCCCTCAGAGCTCCGCTCGTGCCTTTGCATGCATCCTTCCAAGGGGAACAGCTATGCTGCGTTTACTTTTGTATCCAAAATTGTGGTGATACCGTTTTTTATGTTCAATCAGTATTATCGGTGGCGGCACGAAGGGAAGTAGTATTTCCGGGAGGGATGCGTATCCTGTAAATGCTGTTTATGTAACCCCAGCATAAAAAAGCACTTAGAACAATATGTGTGTGAAGAATATAAGGGCCAATGGCAACTGGATTTTATCTGTCCAGCAATTTTGATTTTTGAGTTTGGTATTCCGGTTCCGATAATACACCTTCGTCTTTTAGCCTTTTAAGTTTCGCCAGTTCATCTGCAGTACTTAATTGGTTTGACGCAATAACAGTTGAGCCTGTTTTCCTCAATGTTTCACATTGCTGGCATTCAATTTCGCCTGCTTTTACCGCCTGCACAATATCGCATTCATAATTTGTAGCTGTGCCGCCCCCCAATATCAGGTAAACGACATACCCTCTCTTCTGATCTCCAATGAACCTTATCTTCTTAATATGCATCTTGAGGCCCGTGAACCTCACGGGTAAACAGTTTGCCTCATTTACATACCTGGAGTTAATTCCGCATTTGGAGTTATTGTGCATCCAGCTTTGCGAGCTGATCCTTATGTATTTAAAACTACCGTCATCCGTCGCGCCCGTCCCTACGTTGATATCCGTACCAACATTAAACACAACTGTTTCTGATAGCCAAACAGTGCCCCCGTTATCTGATACCATTGGGTAATTCTGGGCTTTTGCCTTGTAGTTGTGCAGTAACACAACAAGCA
>CANBTK010000516.1 GCA_947372365.1 Flavipsychrobacter stenotrophus
TACAGTGCCCAGCCTTGAAGGGCACGATATCAATGAATATTCGGTTCATATTTTCAACGACTGGGGCCTTGGCGAAAAAGGCAAAGACAATGGCGTACTGATTTTGGTAGCCATGGATGACGGATATGGCAAAAAAGGCACTTTTATTACTGTAGGCAAGGGTTTGCAGGGCGTACTAACCGATGCCAAGTGTTCGCGTATTGTGCGCAATGAAATGATACCCGCATTTAAAGGAGGTGATTATTACAAAGGCCTTTCTGATGCCGCAACTGCGGTGATTGCGGTGACAAAGGATGAGTACAAAGGCGATGGCGGCAAAGCTGCCAGTGGCCGGAAGCGCACACCGGCAGGAGCTATAATTGTCGTTGTTATTTTTATTGTCCTTATTTTAAAGATGCGCAACCGTGGCGGCGGCCGTGGTGGTGGTGGCAACTATATGAGCGGCGGCGGCGTGGGTGACCTTGCAACTGGCTTCCTGTTGGGTAACATGTTGGGCGGCGGTGGCCGTGGTGGCAGCGACGGCGGTGGCTTTGGTGGCGGCGGTTTCGGCGGTTTTGGCGGTGGGAGTACCGATGGTGGTGGCGCTGGCGGTAGTTGGTAGCCCTGTGGTGGCAAAAGCCAGTTTTTGTGTATTGCTACGAGTATTTGAACTAACTTTAGTTTACAACCTACCGCAATGAGAACCGTTTTATTTTCTTCCCTTATTGCAATACTTGCTTCAGTAACTACATATGCCCAGCCTATAATAACGCCCGGCGGCATAAACCCCGTTGATGGCGATATTTTCTATGGCCACAGGGTAGGCAACGATTTATCGGTGGGGCTTTCGGGTGCCGATGTTGCATGGAATTTTGCGCTGCTCAAAGACTTGGAGCTGGACACAACATCTTACTTTACCTGCGATGCAACTCCTTATTGCATCATGTACCAGGGCAATGTGCAGGAGGTGGAAGGACTGGGTAACATAAAAGCCAATACAGGCGCAAGGAAAACCCCGTCAATGGCCGGGTTAAATGTTGTTTTTGGCAATCACCTCAGCGCTATGCAATACAGGCATTCCTATTCATGGAAGTATTCTGATACTTTCAACGCTACCGGCACTTTAGGGAATGTTTACCACAGCGAGGTTGATAGCTATTTTTATGATGGGTATGGCACGCTTTATTTGCCCTCCGGGCGCGATACCGGGGTGGCGCGTGTACACACAATTGCTTATATGAAGGATAGTAGTGGCGCCGGGGTAGCAGCCAAACGTGTGGAATACTATGCCTGGTACCGGCCGGGATTTCATAACCCTCTCTTAATTGTGAGGTACGATACTACCCGCATTGGCCGCAGGCAGGTAACTTATGCATCTTACTTTTCCGACAAAGCAAATGGCTCCCCGCTTGATGCCAGTTTGTTAGCGGCTTCGCTTATAGTATCGCCCAATCCATCAACCAACGAACTGCATATCTCCTTTAATGCGCAAAGGATACTGGTATCAACTATCTACATCACCGACCTATCGGGCAGGGTAGTGGCTACTATTAAGAACAGCGATACAGGCGATGGCGTTAAGGATGTTACCTACCCATTAGGCTTTTTTCAGCCCGGTGTTTACTTTGTTCACCTCGCCAGTTCGGTGGGGCGCATATCCAAGCAAATAGTTATCAGGAAGGATTATTAGCCTGTAACATTTAGTACGTTGATAACCATTTTTATTATCTATTAGTTAAAATTAAATTTTAGTTATAGAGTTTTCTTTAACAGTTTTTGGAGCTGTTTGGCATGAATGTTGAAATGGAAATGTTCAAATTAAAAGAACAAACCAAACAATCATGAAAAAAACAGTATTCTCTCTCTTTGTTGCAGCCTCCGCTATCGCAACATCTCAGGCACAGCCAACCCTAACCGCCACTAACATGAACCCTATTCATGGCGATGTATTTTATGGCCACCAATGCGACACGAACGTGTCGAAAGGCGCAGCAGGTGCGCATGTTACCTGGGATTTTTCAGCCGTAACAGAAGGCGGCCTGGATACCACATCCTATTTTGCGTGCGACTCTACAGCTTTCTGCAGCAGTTTCCCCGGTAGTAACCTTGCTGCCCTAAATGGTAGTGTTTATGTTTATGCCAGTGCTACGGCTGCGGGCCTTTCTTTGAAAGGAATACACGGTATGGGTTCTGATATAGTATATGACAATGCGCTGGATGTTGTCCGCTACCCGCTTACCCACAATACAGTTTTTACCGATACGTCAGGTTATGCAATCACCGGCCTTGGCTATTACCATACCGAAATTGATAGCTACATCTGTGATGGCTATGGTACCCTTAAATTGCCTGCCAGTACTGATACCAATACGCTTAGGGTACATAATATTTCATATACAATTGATAGCCTTGACCTGGGCAGTTTCACTAGCGTTACAAAATCAAGGGGCGAATCTTATATATGGTATAAGCCAGGTTTCCATAATGCACTGTTTTCAATAAGCTACGATACATCTGGCTCAGCATCTGGCCTGCCATATGTGCGCGCAGTTACGTATTACGTGAAAAAGGCAGGTTCTGGTTCTACAACATCAGTAACTGAAATAAGCCATCAGCCGCTTTCATTGCAGGTTTACCCTAACCCAGCCAACGATATACTGCACCTCAAATTTAATTTGCAGGATGCCGCCGGTGCCAGCATCACCATCGCGGACATTGCAGGCCGCACTATTGCAGCCATCAACGGAAAGGATATCGTTACAGGCACGAATGATATTGTTTTCCCCGTAAGTAGCCTGCCTTCAGGTTTATACATTGTGCGCATGCAGAGTGCAGCTGGTGCGGTTTCTCAAAAAGTAACTATCAGCAAATAATTAACAGAAAATGCTTTGCATAAAGGCCCGGTTGCGTTAGCGGCCGGGCCTTTATGCTTTCATAGCCTTAAAATTTCAAAATGTATATTTCTTTTAACAAATATTCCACAGGGAGCTACGAAATATTCGTTTGCTTTGCTATTCATAAATTCAAACAAAAATGAAACGAATATTACTTTCTATCCTCTCTGTAGTTGCAGCAGTTACTGCGGTAACGGCACAGCCTGTACTTACACCCGCTAACATGAACCCCGTTCCCGGCGATGGCTTCTATGGCCACTATCTGGATACCA
>CANBTK010000517.1 GCA_947372365.1 Flavipsychrobacter stenotrophus
ATAGCTGATAACGGCAGTTCCGCCACTTAACCCGGTTACCACGCCCGTACTGCTTACCGTAGCTACAGATGCCGAGCCCGATGACCAATAGCCTCCTGTTATAGAATCAGTTAAAGTAATAGTAGCGCCACTGCATACTGTTGACGGGCCTACAAGGCCACCTGCAAATGGAGTGCAGTCTAACAGCCGCACACGCTGGTTATTCTGGTCAGCAAAATATACAAAGGAACCTGAGGTTGCAATGCCAGTAACATAATTGAGGTATGCCGCAGTTGCCGGGCCACCATCGCCACCGAACCATGTAGTGCTGTTGCCTGCAATAGTTGATATAGTGCCTGAATAATTTACTTTACGTATCCTGCTACTGTATGAGTCAGCTATGTAAACGTTGCCGCCGCCATCGGCTGCCACGCCATAGGGCTGGTTAACCGAAGCAGCAGTTGCTGCACCACCATCGCCAGCGAAAGTAGGGTAGCCATTGCCAGCAAATGTGCTGATAGTACCCGAGCTTACCACGCGTATGCGGCTGTTGCCCTGGTCGGCAATATATACCAGGCTGCCTGAAACTGCTACGCCAGTAGGGCCATCCATCGCCGCAGCCGTTGCCGCCCCGCCATCGCCATAAAAACTGGCTGCGCCGGTACCGGCGAATGTGCTAATGGTGCCAGATGTATTTACTCTCCTTATTTTATTATTGGTATTGTCTGCTATGTATATATTGCCGCTGGCATCAACAGCCACGCCTGTTGGGTAAAACAAGTTAGCCGCAGTAGCGGCACCGCCATCGCCACTTGACACTGCGGAGCCATTGCCGGCTACGGTAGTAATGGTGCCTGATGAACTTACTTTCCTTACGCGGTTGTTAGTTTTGTCAGCAATATAAATGTTGCCGCTGGCATCAACTGCAACGCCCGTAGGGTGGTAGAGTTTTGCTGAAACAGCAGAACCGCCATCGCCGGAGAAGCCCGCCGTACCATTTCCTGCCACGGTTGTAATAGTGCCGGAAGCGTTTACTTTCCTTATCCGGTTGTTCTGTTCGTCAGCAATATAAAAGTTGCCACTGGCATCTGCTGCCACGCCGCCCGGGTTATAAAGAGTCGCAGAAACCGCTGCACCACCGTCGCCACTATAGCCAGCAGATGCCGACCCTGCTACTGTTGATATAGTATAAGATTGCCCAAATGAGGATATAGCCGCAGAACACAGCAACACAGAGAGTACCAATTTTTTCATAAGAATGTTTGTTTTTGAAAACGGCTGCCAGGTTTAGCCGTTTCGCAATATAGAATTTATTAATAATTCGCGAAATTAGCTTACTAACACCAAGTGGGCAAATTTTTTTCATTGGCGTGCCCGTCACGAAGCCTACCAGTAATATTAGCCATCCCTATTGCCCTATTAAAGGAACAAATACTATTCCGGGGTTTTATTCTTGCTAGTTTAGATATAGTTCGTACTTTTGCTAACGCTGTTAGGAATTATACAGCTTGTACAAATGGGCATTGTAGAACGAAAAGAACGGCAACGAAAAGAAGTGAGGGATAGCATCCTTCAGAGTGCCTGGCAACTGGTAAATGAGGAAGGCTGGCAAAACCTGTCTATCCGTAAAATAGCAGATGCAATAGAATATAGTGTGCCGGTTGTATATGACCATTTCGAAAATAAGGAAGCCATACTTTCTGAGTTTAACCACAAAGGCTTCAAATTATTAGGTGGGCAAATCAGCGAAGCAAAGAACAGCGAAGCGCTGCCTTCGAAACAGCTGGAAGCCATTGCTTATGCTTATTGGGATTTTGCTTTCAATAATAAAGAATACTACCAGGTAATGTATGGCTTGGGTATGCCCACCTGCGAAAGCCTGGAGCGCGTACCTGAACTGGCTGCGTTTATCACGGTAATTTTCAGTACTATAGACGAGTTAATTAAATTAGGGAATAAGGAGAATGAGAACGCCTGGCTTAAAGTGCACTCATTCTGGTCTATGATACATGGATTGGTTTCCATTAACCTGATTGCGCCACCAGTAGCCCATATGGGCATGACAGTTGACGAGATGAATAAAATGATACTGAGCGATTTTATCAAGGGGTTTCTGAGGGGGCTGGAAGCCTGACAATAGCCATAAGTTATAAAAATGATTTTTTTAGGGTCCGCCCTATAGGTATAAAAACAATATAATAATATAAAAATTTTCTTTAACTAAAACAAACAAACAAAACAATGAAAAAAGTAACATTAAGCTTAGCCGCAGGATTATTGTTGGTTTCTGCAACAACATTTGCACAGTCATGGTCAGTTGACAAAATGCACTCAAGCATTGGTTTCGGTGTAACCCACCTTACTATCAGCGAAATTCAGGGTAATTTCGGTACTTTCGATGGTAAAATCACTGACGCTAAAGCCGATTTCGACGGCGCTAAAATTGAATTTACTGCTGATGTAAACAGCATTAACACAAACGTAGAGCCAAGGGACAAGCACCTGAAGAGCGCAGACTTCTTTGATGCTGAAAAAATGCCAACAATCGCTTTCAAAAGCAAAACTTTCAAGAAAGCAGGTGGCAAGAACTATAAAGTAACCGGCGACTTAACTATGCACGGTGTAACTAAGCCAGTAACTTTCGACGCAGTTTACAACGGCAGCACAGTTAACCCAATGAGCAAGAAAACAATGGCTGGCTTTACTGTAACTGGTAACGTAAAGCGTTCTGATTTTGGTGTTGGCGCATCTATGCCAGAAGCTATGTTAAGCGAGAACGTTAAGTTGAAAGCTAACTTCGAATTCAGTAAAGACTAATCATTCAAAAGATGAAAAAACTAATTTTATCACTGGTTGCACTGCTCCTTGTAGGGGCAGTGCAGGCCTTTACCGTAGCCCAGTCGTGGCAAATAAGCAATACCTACAGCATCAAGTTCGCATGCGATGCATCGTCAGGTATTTTCAAAACCTTTAAAGGCGCTATTGCCTTCGATGAGCAAAACCTCGCTACATCCAGCTTTAACATCGCCATTGATGTTAACAGCATCAATACCGGCAATGCAATGATGAACAAGCATGCCAAAAGCGATGAGTGGTTTGATGCTGCTAAATACCCCGAAATAAAGTTCACTTCAAAGAAGTTTGTAAAATCAGCCGCTGGCTA
>CANBTK010000518.1 GCA_947372365.1 Flavipsychrobacter stenotrophus
CAGGCCAACGAGAACTTCCGCAAAGAATTCCTGATGAACCTGGCGCATGAGCTGCGCACCCCTATATTTTCGGTGCAAGGCTATGTAGATACGCTGCTCAATGGCGCCCTGGAAGATGAAAATGTAAACCGTAAGTTCCTGTCAAACGCTAACAGGAGTATTGACAGGCTGGTGAGGCTGGTGGATGACCTGGACGAAATATCTAAGCTGGAATCGGGTAAAATCCCTATCATACAAGAGCCATTCATTATTCAGGACCTAGTTACTGATGTATATGAAGAATTTTCGCTGAAAGCCAAAGAGCGTAGCACCCAGTTATTATTTAAGAAAGGCACCGAACGCCCTATATGGGTGCTTGCCGATACCCAGAAGATAAAGCAGGTACTCGTAAACCTTATAGAGAACGCACTAAAATATGGCAACGAAGGTGGCACAATAACGGCCGGTTGCTACGTAATTGACGATAAGTACATTTATGTAGAAATATCGGACGACGGGCCCGGCATAGCCGAGGAGCACCTCCCCCGCATTTTTGAACGCTTTTACCGTGCCGACCGCAGCCGCGCCCGCGCCATTGGCGGCACAGGCCTGGGCCTTGCCATTGTTAAGCACATTATTGAAGCCCACGGCCAAACCGTAAACGTACGCAGCAAACTGGGCGTAGGCTCGTCTTTCGGCTTTACACTGGAAAAGAATAAGGTTTAACCCATTCGACAATTTCCCGATTCGGCAATTGTGTGAAAACCAACCGTAGGGGCTGAACATCTTCAGCCCGCTATAAGCACACAAATTCAACCCGTGTTATGTAGAGGGGTAAATAAATTACCTAATAACAACCTTTTTCACCTCCACAGTGTGGGCACTGAAGTAGCCCAGTGTTGCCCCGTTTATATTGGTGAGTGGGTTGGCTGGCGATGCGCTTTCATTAGGGCCGCCGGTATTCTGGCTCAGGCTGAAGAAGTAATCAAACACTGGCTGCGAAATGCACATCATCTTTACTGCTGCGGTATCACCTTTGTCAAATTTCATGTCTTTATCGCTTGTAAACAATGGCTGGTTATTTACTGCCCCATCCACAGCCTGGTCGTCAAAAACATACAAATCGGAAGAAACTTTTGTATTGTCATACAGCTTAAACCTGTAGCAATTGCCCCTGCCCATAGGGTCGTGAAAAACCGGGGTAATGATCACATTATTGCCTGGCCCAAAGCCAAGTGTGCCTACGGTTATAGAATCGAGCAGCACCTTGGCAGGCATGGTGGAGCTGGCGGTGTAGGTTTTGCCTCCGGCAACTACCGTAAGGTAATAGGTACGGCCGGGATACCCTTTCAGCGCGGCATTCTGGTAAAAGCCTGGATTGCCTTCCTTCATCAGGAAGCTATCGCCCATATTGTCTTTGATGGTAACAACCGCGCCACTCACAGCCGGGAACGAGTTGCTGGCGCTGAAGTTAACGGACTGGGTTATCCTTATGTATTGCACAACGGTAGTATCGTCAGTTACCTCGCCCTCAATAACCACTTTAGGCTCTTTGGTATTTAAATCAATATTAATCACCTTCTGGCAACTGGCTATGGAAAAGGCTAATGCTATAGTAAATAAAGAAAGTACTGCTTTCATATACGTGTCAAGGTTTAGAATTTGAAATTATAGGTTGCAGATGGCACCCACCTGAATAAAGAAGTCTGTAATGCTTCTGTTTTATTAGGGTCAGATGTACTTTGCTGGAACGTGATGGTGTACGGGTTTTCCCTGCCATAGGCATTGTATATGCTGAAATTCCAACTGCTTTCAAAACGTTCTGTTTTCTTGCGGAACCATGTAAGCCCAATATCCAGCCTGTGGTAGTTGGGCATCCTGTAGCCGTTCCTTTCGGTATATAAGTACTGTACCTGCTGGTCTATGTAATACTTGCCGCTAGGGAAGGTAACCGCATTGCCTGTATTAAACACCCATGCAGCAGAAAGCGATAATTTCTTATTGATGTCATAAATACCTACCACCGATATATCGTGCGTGCGGTCTTGTTTGGCTGCATACCAACTGCCATTATTAATACCTGCTATTTGCTTTTCGCTGCGCGATAGCGTGTACCCTACCCAGCCATTGAACCTGCCGTATTTCTTTTTCAGGAACAGCTCTATGCCATACGCCCTGCCATTGCCAAACAACAACTCGCCTTCTACTTTATCGTTAGCCTGTGTGTTGGCGCCATTCCTGTAGTCCACCTGGTTCTGCATGTTTTTATAATATACCTCGGTGCTGAACTCATACATATTGTCTTTAAAATTCTGAAAATAGCCCAGCGACACCTGGTCAGATATTTCGGGCTTTACATTGTTGCTGCTCGGTATCCACAAGTCGGTAGGGTTGGTTGATGTGGAATTGCTTATCAGGTGCAGGTTTTGTACGTTGCGGGTGTAGCCGCCTTTTATGGAGTTGGTTTTACCCAGCAGGTACGCTGCCGAAATACGCGGCTCCAGGTTTACATAAGTTTTTACAAACTGCCCGCTGCCATAGTGGGTGGTATCGGTTACGTTGCCACTGGCATCATAACTGAAAAAATCGCCGCTGCCCAACAGGCTGAATGATGTAGCCCTTACGCCATAAATGATGCTCAGTTTTTCCGTTGGCTCCCATTCGTTTGAAATATAGGCTGCGTTCTCCCATGCAAAGCGGTCTTGCAGCTGCACAAAACTACTGGAATCGTCGGTTGACGATATCTGGCCCGGGGTTATGGTGTGGTGCACGCTATTAAACCCAAACCTTATCTTGTTTTGGGGTTGGCTATATAGGTAAAGTCCTGTTTCAGGTTAAAGTCCTGGATTTTTGATTTAATGTCAATATTGGTAGCGCTTGATGAGATTGCAATCTTATAGTTGTAATTGCTGAAGATAAAGGATGTGTTAGAAAACAGCTTTGACGTTATAATTGAGTTCCAGCGCAAGGTACCTGTAGCATTGCCCCAGTTGATGCCAAATGTATTGGCAAGCCCTATTTTATCCTGCCCGAAGTAGCCCGAAAGGAATAGCCTGTTTTTATCGTTGAGCTTGTAGTTGGCTTTAAGGTTAAGGTCATAGAAATAAAGCTGGTTATCTTTAAAATCATTGTTTAGTTTTAAAAACACATCGGCATAGGTGC
>CANBTK010000519.1 GCA_947372365.1 Flavipsychrobacter stenotrophus
TATGAGTTGTTCCCGATAAAGGAAATTGCCTCAGTGCGCGAAGTTATTGCCAGCAACGCAGGCCTTGCCGGGCTTAATGTTACCATACCTTATAAGGAGGCAGTAATGCCGTTTTTAGATGGTATAGATGCTGTTGCTGCGCAAGTAGGTGCAGTTAACTGCATAAGCATAATGGATGGCAAAACCAGGGCCTATAATACTGATGTAATAGGTTTTGAGAAAAGCCTGCTGCCACTCCTGCAGCCACAGCACACCCACGCCCTTGTGTTGGGTTCTGGTGGTGCCTCAAAAGCTGTATTATATGTGTTGGCTAAATTGGGGGTTACGGCTAAAGTGGTATCCCGCCAGCCTGCGCCGGGTAACCTTGCCTATACCGATGTAACACCGGAACTGATTGCTAAATATACTGTCATCATCAATACCACCCCCCTGGGCATGTACCCTAATGTAGGCGTATGCCCACCAATTCCCTACGAAGCATTGGGTAGCCGCCATTTGCTGTACGACCTTATATACAACCCTCCTATAACAAAATTCCTCGCTATGGGGATGGCGCAAGGCGCACAAATAAAGAATGGCCAGGAAATGCTGGAACTACAGGCAGAAGCCAGTTGGGAAATATGGAACAGATAATGGGGGGGGGCAAAACAAGCCATCGCGGCACCAAAATCAACCTACAGTATAGTACACACAAGTGGTGAGGAAATCCCTTACGTATGGGATATAGGTGATTGGCGCCCACTGTTTGCGCGGGTTAAGCCCAAATTTGAATTTGTAAATGGGGTTAATGAGGTAGTGCTGTTTATTAAGCACTTTTAGCCCGCTCTGCTTAATGATGCGTTCAAAACGCTCAATAGAAATTTGGGTGTCCTTAATATCCATCATATCCTTAATGATGGCATCTTCCTCGCCTGACAGCTTTAAGATAGCCTTGTGCAGGAAACGCGGCAATATGTGGTAGTAGGGCAGCACGCTTGCCAGTTTGGTGCGGCAAACCTGCTGGTGCCCGCCAAAAGGCATATACCATGGCGGGAAGCCAAAGAATATCTGCCCTCCGGGCCTTAGTAAAGTTTTAAGGTAAGGGATGAATTTTTCCTGTTCGTAAACGTGCTCAATAACGTCTTTAAGGATAATAACGTCAAAGTAATTTTTGAAGCGGCCAAAAAAGGCATGGTCATAAATATTCTGGCAAAGGAACTCCACCTTCTTATCGGCTATTTCGGTAGCCAGCATTTCGTTAGCTATATCTATACGCTCAGGCGCAAGGTCCACACCCACACAAAAGCAGCCTTTGTCCATAAATGGCAGTAGTACGCCACCCTCGCCGGTGCCTACTTCCAACACATTTTTACCCTTGCCCAGCGGCATGGTTTTTTCTATGAAGGGCAGCACGTAAGATGCAGAATTATCTACCTGCTGGTTGTAGCGTATTTTATAATCTATGTGGTGTTTGAGCGCCAATTGTTTGAGTTTAAGAGTTCAAATTTACTTTTTTATTTCTTTCTCTGTACTCCCTAAAATAGATAACTGGTGCCTTATACTTTCGTGGTGTATTTTTTCATACAATTCTACAATAAATTGGGGTGCCAGCTGGTGTGTTAGCGCCCTTTCGGTTGTTGTGGCTACAATCTCCCGCCAGCGGGCTGGTTGGTAAGCCGTCATGTTGCAGGCTTTCTTTACTTCGCCCACCTGGCTGCTCAGTTCCATGCGCTTGGCTATAAGGTCTATTATTTCGGCATCTATCGAATCCATCAGTTGGCGCAGGTATTCCAGTTGCACCTGGCTGGTCATATCGCTGGTTGATTCCTGCCTTACTATCAGCCCTGCCAGTATTTCCTTAAGATGGGCCGGCGTTATCTGCTGCTTGGCATCGCTCATGGCTTCATCGGGGCGTGGGTGGGTTTCAATCATCAGCCCGTCAAAATGCATATCAAGGGCTTTTTGTGCCATTTCGGCTATGCGGCTGCGGTTGCCCGTAATGTGGCTGGGGTCGCATATTATAACCAGCTCCGGCAGCCGCCTTTTCAGTTCAATAGGTATAGGCCAGTTAGGCTGGTTGCGGTAGCCTATTGATGAGCTGTAGCCCGAAAAGCCCCTGTGTATAGCCGCTACGTCTTTTAAGCCTACTTTTTCAAAGCGCTCTATAGCGCCCATCCATAAGTCAACATCGGGGTTTACCGGGTTTTTGACCATCATAGGGATATCCACACCCCTAAGGGCATCGGCAAGGCGCTGCACCTGAAAAGGGTTTACGGTAGTGCGTGCGCCTATCCATAGGGCATCGGTCCCATAAGTAAGTGCTAACTCTATATGCTCAGGCTCGGCTACCTCAATAGTAAACCTGATGCCGTATTGGTTCTTAGCTTCTTTAAGCCAGCCCAGGGCGGTTTCGCCATAACCCTCAAACGAGCCAGGCCGTGTACGAGGTTTCCATACGCCAGCCCTGAACAGGTTGATGTGTAACGGGGCCAACCCTGCGGCTGTTTCCAGTACCTGCTCCTGGCTTTCGGCGCTACATGGGCCTGCAATAAGAAATGGCCTATCCGTTTTAAAAAATGACATAATGCAAAAGTAAACCCTTAGCGGCGCAATAACTCAAAATGATAATTATTATAGCAAATAGCCCCATATAAAAGTTCAATTCCGGGGCTGGAAAGGGCATTTTTTTACTGGCAAAGGCGCTATAGCAGAACAAGCGCAATTGTACCACGGCTGCTCCTTATGGTATAGGATTAAGGAGTAAATGCATCATATTCCTTTATTTCTATTGTGGCACGGATATTGCATAGGATTCTTTACCAAAAATCAGCGACGTTATGTTGGGCACACACTTTACCCCAATTGGCTTTTCAATAAAAACAGGCTTTAGGGCTGCGTTACTTTGCATATGCCTGTTAGGCCTTAGCCGAACTAATGCGCTTGCGGGCGTTTCACATGCCTCGCACCACCACTCCAGCAGCCACCATAGCTCCGGTGGGCATTGCCATTCGTCAGCCCACTACCATAGCAGCCGTGGCAGGGCCAGCTATGGCCGCAGTTATTACGGGCGGGAGGGGAGTTCATTTGTAGGCAAGGGGTTGTCGTTTGGTATTGGCATGCCGTTTATGAATGCAGATGTAAGCCAGCATTATTACCAGGCG
>CANBTK010000520.1 GCA_947372365.1 Flavipsychrobacter stenotrophus
GTTTCTATTACGTGGCCTTTTTCCAGTACATATATACGGTCGGCATGCATAATGGTGGAGAGGCGATGGGCAATCATAAGGGTAATATGCTGCCGCTGCGCTGTAATGCTGCGTATGGTTTGCGAAATATCTTCTTCGGTCAATGAGTCAAGGGCAGAAGTCGCTTCGTCAAAAATCATGAGCCTTGGCTTGCGCAGCAACGAACGCGCTATTGAAATACGCTGGCGCTCGCCGCCCGATAGTTTAAGGCCACCCTCCCCTATCAGGGTTTCCAGGCCTTTCTCCGCCCTTGCCAGCAGGTTCTGGCAGGAAGCCTGCTGCAACGCTTTATTGATATCATCTTCAGTTGCGCCCGGGTTTACGAATAAAAGGTTCTCCTTTATGGTACCCGAAAACAGCTGAGGGTCCTGGGTTACCAGCCCCATCTGGTGGCGCAGCTCTTCGTAATTAATCTTCTTTTCGTCAATGCCATTGTAATATATGTGGCCGCCCACCGGGTGGTACAAGCCCACCAGCAGCTTCACAAGCGTGGTTTTGCCACTGCCCGAAGGGCCTACAAATGCCACGGTTTCGCCCAGCTTCACATCAAACGAAATACCATCCAGCGCAGGCTTCGTGGCACTGCTGTGCTTAAATACCACATTATCAAAGCTTACGCGTTCTATGCCATTCAGCGGCTCAGGGTTTTCAGGTGTAAATTCTACTGGCTTTTTAAACAATTCCTGTATGTTGTTTAACGATGCCTCCGCCTCGCGGTAAGAAAGGATAACATTGCCTATCTCCTGCAATGGGCCGAAAATGAAGAACGAATAGAAAATAAGCGTAAGGTACTGGCCTGGGGTAATCGTCTGCTTGTAGATAAAATACAGCATACACATTACAATAAGCTGGCGCAGCAGGTTCACAAAAGTGCCTTGTATGAACGATATAGTACGCAGGCTCCTCACTTTCTTCAGCTCCAGTTGCAGTATTTTAATAGTGGTAGCATTAAGCCTCCTTATTTCCTGCTGGGTAAGGCCCAGGCTTTTCACCAGTTCTATATTGCGCAGCGATTCGGTAGTAGAGCCGGCCAATGCGTTGGTTTCTTTTACGATCGTCTTCTGTACAACCTTAATTTTTTTGCTCAGGCCATTGGTGAGCACCCCAAGCACTACCGCGCCACCTATATAAACCAGTGGCAGGTAGGGGCTAAGGCTGAAGGTATAAACCAGCACAAACACCAGGCTGACAAGGATTGGGAACAGTACATTAAAGAAGGAATTTATAAATTTTTCGCAATCAGCCCTTACCTTCTGCAATACAGATAAAGTCTGGCCGCTACTCTGGTCTTCAAAATCCTGGTATGGCAGGCGCAGTGCGTGTTTCAAACCATCGGTGTACAGCCTTGCACCAAACTTCTGTATAATTACATTGACTGTATAATCCTGAAAATTCTTGGCAATACGCGACACCATAGCCACCCCTATAAGCGCCCCTATAAGCAGCATAGCGCCCGAAAGGTAAGTAGCAAGGTCGCGGTGCACCTGCCCTGCTTTATCTACCGTAAGGGGGTGGTTGACAAACCTGTCCATTAGTTTCCCCGCTATCATTGGGTCTAATAATGAGAAACTCTGGTTTATGGCAGCTAAAATTATAGCTAAAAGGATCATCAGCTTGTAACGGCCGAGGTACGACATTAATAACTTCATAGGCTGCAAAGGTAGAATTTATTGAAATCCCTTATCAAAAGGCAATATAAATATTGTTTATAGCCCCTTTGCTATTTACATGTACATACAACTGTATTTAATAAGGCATTGCAACAGCCCGCCTGTGCTGCTAATCAATAGCCGCTTCCCGCTTCTTGTCTTTGGCAAAAAAGAAAACGTAATAGCATGCGAGGATTATAAGCCCAACTGAAAATATAACCACCGCGACGGGCCTCATCTCGTGCTTGAAAAACTCTCCGGCCATCCAAACCGAATTGCCGGTAATCCAGAGGCATACAGCCGCATTATGAAAATAGTCTTGCCGGCTATGCCGCGAGCGCCACAGGATATATACCGCAACGGAGATTGTCGGCAACACCATAAACAATGCCCCGGCCTTAAACTCCATTGCCCAGAAGGTATCTTTAAGCAGCCATAGCAATACATGGCCATTTTCAATCCACCGGTAAGATGAAGGTATCAAAATGGATTTCTTGTCGGGCTGCCCGGGTTCCATATATACGAATTTGAACCAAAAATAGGGCAAAGCCCCTAACATTATCCACATTAAACATTTTCTTTCACTTTGAATTTCAACTTTTCATACCTTTGCGCCACTTTTAAAAAATGTTCTTTAACTAAACTTACAAAATGAGTAATGTAAAAGTAGCCATCAATGGCTTTGGCCGCATTGGCCGTCTTGCTTTCCGCCAGATTTTCAACATGGAAGGTATCGAAGTAGTTGCTATCAACGACCTTACCAAACCTAATGTGTTGGCACACCTGCTGAAATACGACACCGCACAGGGCCGTTTTAACCAGGATGTAACTTTTTCTGATAACACGATTACCGTGAACGGAAAAGCGATTACCATTTACGCACAGAAAGACCCGGCTCAGATTCCATGGGGTGCGCACAATGTAGATGTGGTGTTAGAGTGTACAGGTTTTTTCACCGACAGGGAAAAAGCTGAAAGCCACATTGCAGCAGGCGCTAAACGCGTAGTTATCTCCGCACCTGCTACAGGCGAAATGAAAACTGTAGTTTATAACGTAAACCATAACATACTTGACGGCAGCGAAACTGTTATCAGCTGCGCTTCCTGCACTACCAACTGCCTGGCGCCAATGGCTAAGGTACTGAACGATTCATTCGGTATCTTAAACGGCCTTATGCTTACCGTTCATGCCTATACCAACGACCAGAATACACTTGATGCACCGCACCCTAAGGGCGACCTTCGTCGTGCACGCGCAGCTGCTGAAAACATTGTACCTAACTCTACAGGTGCCGCTAAAGCTATCGGTTTAGTATTACCTGAGCTGAAAGGCAAGCTAGACGGTTCTGCACAGCGCGTACCTACAGTTACCGGTTCATTAACTGAATTGACTGTTATCTTAGGCAAGAAAACTTCTGTCGAAGAAATCAATGCAGCTATGAAAGCA
>CANBTK010000521.1 GCA_947372365.1 Flavipsychrobacter stenotrophus
TCAGGGTCAGCTATAAACCACGCAGGGTTGCCTTCTTTATCCCTTCCCAGCCTTGCCCCTTCTACCGGGGGCTTATCAACCGAAACCGATGCTGCCACCGTTTTTTCCTTTTCCGGGGCTTTAGCTTCACTTTCAGCTTTAGCCGTTGGCTCGCTACTCCCGTTCTCTACAAAAAAGCCTGCTGCCATCAATTCATCTACACTGGCTTTAAATTGCGCTATAATAAAATCAACGTCTTCATTGGTGTGTGCTTCAGTAAGGAAACATGGAAACAAATCCCATATATGCACCCCTTTTTCACGCATCAATGTAAATATCAGCTCGCCATAGGGGTACGCATTATTATAAAACTTTATCTTCCATAACGAACCGAAATGCGGCACGTAAAACGGCAAATCATGCTGCTTGCATATTGCATTAAGCTCTTTTGCGAGCCGGTTTGTTTTTTCGTTCAGGCTTTCCTGTAGCACAGGCCCCACAGCCTTCATATGCAACAATGACGCTTTGGCTGCTGCCAGCGCCAGCGGGTGCCTCACAAATGTACCTGCAAAATAGGTTACCCCTGATTCGGGTATGGAATCATCCCCAAACTGCCAGTAGCCACCGTCAAGCGCATCCATAAAGTGCTTTTTCCCTGCTAGTACACCTATCGAAAGCCCCCCGCCTACTACTTTGCCATATGTACCAATATCAGCCTTAACGCCAAAGATAGCTTGTGCACCGCCAGGGTGCATCCTGAACCCTGTAATAACTTCGTCAAAAATTAAAGCCGTGCCTGCTTCTTCCGTTACTTTCCTCAATTCCTGCAAAAACTCCACAGGCTGAAATTCCGGCCTGCGGCTTTGCACAGGCTCCACCAGTACGGCGGCTATTTCATCGCCCCGTTCTTTTATGATTTTCAATGCTTCATCGCTACCATAGTCCAATATCAGCATGTTCTGCACAGCTTCGGGCATTATGCCGGGTGCAGCGGGGAACGGTTTAAGGCTTTGCGTGCCCCTTACTATCACTTCATCTACTATGCCATGGTAGGAGCCGGAGAACGCCACGATTATGGAACGGCCGGTCACTGTACGCGCTATGCGCATTGCACCCAGTACGGCCTCCGACCCCGTATTGCAAAATGCGGCACGGTCAGCGCCAGTAAATTCACATATCAACTCGCTTACCTCGCCTGTAAGTTCGTGCTGCGGGCCTATTTCATAACCTTTATCTATCTGGCTTTTAAGGGCTTCCGTCAGGAAATCAGGCTGGTAACCAAAGAAATTAGACCCAAAGCCATTCAGTGCATCTATATATTCATTGCCATCAATATCCCAAA
Source organism: Flavipsychrobacter stenotrophus (assembly GCA_947372365.1). GTDB lineage: Bacteria > Bacteroidota > Bacteroidia > Chitinophagales > Chitinophagaceae > Flavipsychrobacter > Flavipsychrobacter stenotropha_D. The sequence goes on from CANBTK010000521.1 coordinate 1,322, forward strand.
CGCGGCTGCCTTTCGACCTGTTCACTACCAGCGGATAAACAATCTCCTTAGTGGTAGGCCTGAAGCCGGAAACCACCCTCGGGTCGGCCATGTGCGCCCTGTGTTGCTGCGAAAACTCTTTACTTCTTATTGTTTTTTCGTTATACCGCTTAGTTAGTGCCGCCAAAAATGCCTGCTGGGCAGGGCTCAGCTCCAGTGCGTTCCTTTCTATACGTGCCGTTGCGCCAAAAGGCTTCTTCAGCTCCACTATCTCTTCAGCACTTGGTTGTGCATCAATTACTTCGCTGGCTGCTGCCGGGCTTTGCCCTTTGCCCCCCTGCAGCCTGGCAATGTACTGCATCAGCTGCTGGGTTTCCTGCGGGTTAAGGCCGTGCTCATTGTTTATTTCAGGTATTCCGGTCAGGTTTACCGTGTTGCCCACAGGCCTGGCATTGCCATTTTGGGCAGCTTTTGCTACCTCAGCAGGCAATTTTTCGTCAAGGTAAGCCGTGAGGAGGCTTATGCTGTTCAGGCTCTCATTGAGCTGCCTGAAAGTAACGGGCAGCTTAAACTCCTTTTTAAGGCTGATGGCTATTTGCGTTAGCAAGAGCGAATCAAGGCCCAATTCAATAAAATTCCTTTCGTAGTCAGCTTCGGTAATGGCGTAGCCCGATGCGCCAACCAGTATTTGCCTTACCTTTTCGGCCAGCATTTCTTTGCGGGGCAATTCATTTTCTATCGGGGTTGCTACGGCAGCAGCGGGGTTGCCACCAGAAAGCAAGCCACTCACGCCAGCCAGCAAAGACTGTAATGAGCCACTGGCTGGCATTGGGTTTACCCAGTACCGTTTACGGTCAAATGCATAAGTAGGCAAGCCTACTAACTGCCTTTGCTGCCCCTGGTAAAATGCCTTCCAATCGGGCTGCAGGCCATTAAGCCACAACTGCCCAAGTGCATACAATATTGTATAACAGGCTGATTGTTCATTATTTACAGGCAATGACGGAACTGCTACTACAATCTTTCCTAACCCATTCTGATGGGCTAAAGTGGTAGTTACGTTGCCGGGGCCGCACTCTATCAGCAGCGGGCAGCTATCGGCCAGCAGCGTATCCATCGCGCTGGCAAACTGCACGGTAGCCCTTAAATGCATGGCCCAATAGTGCGGGCTTGTTGCATCGGCTTCTGTCATCCACTTGCCTGTTACTGTAGAAACCAGCGGAACCTGTGGGGCCGATAGGCTGATGGTTTTCACCACTTCTTCAAATGGGCCCACAATCGCATCCATCATACTGGAATGAAAGGCATGGCTCGTGAGCAACAGCTTTGACGAAATGCCAGCAGCTTCTATTGTTTTCTGGAAAGCGGCAATATCATCGGTACTGCCAGCTACCACGCACAGTTCGGGGCTGTTGATAGATGCCAGCGACAAAGAAGCAGGCATAAGCGGGGTAATAACTTCGTGCTGCGCTTTGATGCTCAGCATACTGCCCCGGCTCAGCCCGGCCATAAACCTGCCCCTTGTGGCTACAAGGTGCAGCGCACTGGCAAGCGAAAACACACCAGCAAGGTGCGCTGCCACAAACTCGCCTATGCTATGCCCTATTAATGCAGTTGGGTTTACACCCCAGCTCATCCATAACTTAGCGAGGGCATACTCCACAATAAATATCGCAGGCTGGGTATAGAATGTATTATTCAGCCTTTCTTCGGCAGCCGTTCCCGGCTTCTCTGTATAAATTACTTTAAATATATCTTCTTTTAAATCTTCCGCCAGCAAAGCAGCACATTCGTCTATCGCCTGCTGAAAAACAGGCTCATGTTTATACAGCT
>CANBTK010000522.1 GCA_947372365.1 Flavipsychrobacter stenotrophus
CATATAGAGCGCAAAGACAGCCTTAAGGAGTGGAAAAGCCTTTATGAAATTGCGCAAACGCCTATACAGGATAGCCCAATGCCCGGCTATGAAAGCCAGCAGCCGGCAATGCAGGCATTGCCATCGCAAAGCGGGCTGTATGCCGATGGCTTGCAGAAAACCGATAGCAGCAATATGCTGCTGATACATGGCGGCTACCTGGGCACAACTGTAAAATCGGGCCTGATGCTGATACACATACGCAGGGCGCAGGAGCGCATTTGGTATGAACGCCTGCTGGAACAGTGGAATGGGCAGGGTGCGCCATCGCAAAGGGTGCTTTTCCCGGTATCTTACCAGCTGCCGCCGCAGGACGCACTGCTGCTGAGCGAAGCCCTGCCGGACCTTGCCCGCATAGGCTTTGACCTGGCACCCTTCGGGCAACATACTTTTGTGGTGCAGGGGGTGCCCTCAGGCATGCCTATAGGCGATGAAAAAAATATGATTGACGAAGTGGTGGACCACCTCAAGCATGAGTCGCCTAACCTAACCAGCCAGCGCACCGACGGCTTGCTCATACATATGGCCCGCCGCCTTTCGCGCAATACAGAAGCAATAAGCCAGCCCGAATCGCAGAGCGCACTTATTGACGAGCTATTTGCCTGCAGCCAGCCTGAATATACCCCCTCAGGCAAAAAGATATTTACCCTCATCAGAAAGGATAGCCTGGATAGCCTGCTGGGCTAAGCTTGTATGGTTTACAGGGCCAGTTCAGCTATCAACCGCCATTTTGCATATTCCTTTTAAGGGGGCTGGCTACCTGGGCACCCTGCACGGCAATGTTACTTTGTTAAGCCAGGGCCAGCAGCATTCACAATTATATATTTTTTAACGCATAGTGCCCTGCTATTTTCTACCTTTGTAAGATATGTTAATCAGGATTATTACATGGATAATAGTGGGCGTGGTTGTTTACCGTGTCCTTGACAGGTTTGTGCTTCCTATATTCCGTATATCATCGGCAGCATCCAGCCACATGAGGCAGATGCAGGACCAGATGAATGAAATGAACCGGAAGATGAACGCCAACCAGCCGCCACAGCCCCCGCAGAAACAGGTAGCAAAAGAATGCGATTATATTGAGTATGAAGATGTAAAGTAAGCCAACCAATGGCTGATGCCAGGCTCTTTTTATAAACTCACCCACCAACAACCTTACCTTTTTGAAAACCGGGCTTTTCCATAAATTTCTTTTTAGCATAATGGCGGTTGCCTTTTGTGCAGGGGGAGTTTTGGGGCAGGGGGTGCAGCGGGCACCCAAGCCTGAAGATATACCCCCCCAGTTCAGGCCGCCGCACCCCACCAATAAAGTTGCAGAGCGTTATTTTGATATAGACCAGAAGCGCAAATCGGCGGACATGTTCAGCGAAGATGCATTGCCCAGGTCGCGCGAATTCAAGCGCATAGACAGCACCTACTATGTGGGGTGGATGTTTGAAGGGGCTTATAAATACAACCATTCAGCCGATTACCTGGGTTTTAAGAGCGCCATACACCCGCTGGAGCGGGCGCTGGATTTGTGCGAGCATGACTACGCCAAAGCCCTTGCTACCCGTACCGATGATGTGAAGGTGTACTTCCCCATTTACAAAATACAGATAGACTATACCGTTATTGCCAACTACCTGATGAACTGCTACAGCAATACCGACCAGCCTGATAAAACTTTTAAGCTGCTGCGCCGGGCACTGCACTGGAACTTCCAGAACCAGTTCAACATGGATGCCTATAACTATATGGCCTGGACAGTGCACCGCAACAGGTTTTATACCCACGATAAATACAGCTTCCTGCGCAACTCTATCGATGAGAACGAAAAGCTGGCCAGCCGCTATCTGGATAGCTCCATGCGGGTAATACAGCGCAACATACCGCTGAACGAAAAATTCCAGCCAAGTGTGGCAGAGAGCGAGCGGCAGGGCGTTTACCACTACCGGAATATTTTGTACAGCTACGCTTTCAACATTGATTCTGCGCAGCACTATTTTGGTTTAATGAAGAAGGCGGGCAGGCTGCCGCACAATAACTTTGCCACGTTTAATGCCGTATGCGGCGATTTTAAAACTGCCGAGGCCGAATACAAAATAGCAGCGGGCATTGACGGGCAGGATAAGCGCCTGCAGGAATGGGCCTACTACAGCACTATACTGGATATTTACAAATCGAAGCCCAAGGCAGGCGCATCGCTGGCAAGGGATATGATAAAGGGTGCGGGCACCACGCCGGGCTACGGCTGGTACAACATAGCGCTGTCGCGCAGCCTGATGTATGATGGGCAGGTAGCCGAGGCGCAGCGCTATGCCGACAGGGCCGCCGATTTTAAAGAAGTACACATAGGCACCACACTGGGGCAAAGCCACTACGAATTCAGCGTGCAGTTACTGAAGCTTATAGGCAAGGAGCAGGAGTGGGCCATGATGCAGTTTGAGCATAAGAACTGGTGGTACAACCCTAAAGTACTGGCTGGCATGTCTGCCAAGCTGAGCGAAAAATACCTGCAGCAGTTCCTAATCATTAACCAGTTTGCGCAGAACCCCGAAAGGGACCGTGTCATCTATAAATTGTTCTCCAACGAGAGCACTGTGTCGTGGGATGAAGTGTGGTACCTGATACACGATTTCAGCACACGCTTCTTTGTGAAACGTTTTGAAAAAGAAGCGCTCACCGATAACAGGCCGCACATACGCAAGTACTTTAAGCTGTTTGTGGCTAGGCTTAAAATGAAGCAGGGCAATTACAAAGAGGCCAAGGCGGAACTGGATGCGCTAACCCGCGCCACAAATGCCGACCCTGATTATGAAAAGCTCTACATAGCCCGCTTGTACCAGGCTGAAGCGGAGTGCGCCAAAGAACTGAAAAATACGACCGAACAAAACGAATGGCTCTACAAGCTGTATGCTATTTACCCCCAGCTGGTGCCATTCACGGGCCTGCCAATGAATATGAGCCTGCACATAGGCGCAGATGCCGATAAGCAGGTTATTGAAAACCTGAAAGGCTTCAACATAAACTGGGTTACAAATAGCAGCATACCAGCGCCGGGTGCCTACATCACCTTCAGCACTGGCAAAAACAACCTGAAAAA
>CANBTK010000523.1 GCA_947372365.1 Flavipsychrobacter stenotrophus
AGCTCCATCCGACGTAACCGGTAAAAAACAAACCACAATTACGTTAATCATTTTTAACCACTTTAAATTAAAAAAACATGAAAAAACTATTCTTTTTACTTCAGGCGGCAATAATTATGATATTTGCTGGTACACAATTTTCATATGCACAGCAAGACTGCCGTTGCGAAATGCGCATCACTGATTATAGTTCATATACTGACTGCACAAATGGCTACATTGGCGGCTCTTTCCACCTGAATTCCGGCTCTAAAAGGGTTGCAGAAGTTGAAATGTCTATCCCTTACTTTAACTGGGACTTTTATGCATCGCATTGCGAGTTTAACTGCGCTGACCTCACTACAGGCTATTCTATGGGCAATTTCATAAAAGTAAGCAACCTGCAGGGTGCAAGCCCGGTTTTCGCAGGCTGCTTCGGCGCTGACTTTGCAAGGGAAGTAGATTGGTACTACCCTTCTTTAACCACTATTGACGATGATATCAAATATTATATATCTATCCCACGTACACAGTGCCAGATGGACTATGACTATTGCATCAAGGTGCTGATCCGTTATGACGACTGTACTTGTTGCGAATGCACATTCTGCTTCACCAGGGACCGCGTTTACTGCAGCTGCGAGCCACACAAAGACGCCAACAACGGCAACGGGGGCCAGGTAAGCAAACCATCATTGGGCGAAAATTCAGTTAAAATCTCCCCTAACCCTAATGGCGGCGAGTTTTCAATTGGTATGGACAAAACCACCGACTCAAAAGTGATTACCCTGGTTGACATGACTGGCAAAATCATCACCAAAGCAGTAGTAGCAGGCGAACTTGCTAAATATGACGTAACTAATGTTGCACCTGGCACTTACAATGTAGTGATTTCAGCTAGCGGCAGCACAGTTACCAAGAAAGTAGTCATTACCAAATAAATTATTAAGTGTTCATCAACTTTGCTTAGGAAACAGCGCCGTGTTTACGTGGCGCTGTTTCTTTATATAGGCACCATCCCAGCATAGGCTGGGACGGGAGTGAAAACCTAAACCTACTAGTGCGAAACCCCTTGCATGCGCACACAAAGGGCATTTTTTTATTAGGAAAATCCTCTGCAACTTTACCTGGCTGACCAAGGCGGAAGAACAACTTGCAACACATAAAAACGCACCCTATGGCATACCTCAAATACATCCCCATTGTTTGCCTGTTTGCAGGGCTTGCGGCCTGCAACAGCAATAAGCAGCCGCAAGGCCATGCGCAAACCTCTCTAGCTGGCACTGTTTACCTGTTTGCACCTGAATTTGACTCTACAACGGGGGCTGCGACTGGCGCATGCGACTGCTGTTCCGGCAACGCTGTCTTCCTTACCGATAGCACTTTTGTTATGATTGACTATTGCGAAGCTGACTATTCATACACCAAGGGGAAATACTATATAACCGGCGATGAGCTGCAAATGGATTTCGATACCATAGCAGTACAAAAAAACAATACCTATGCCGATGAAGAAAAGCCCGATAGCCCGGCAGTATACACCTTCATAACACAGCACATAAGCCCCGCAACTAACATTTACAAAATAAAGGGTTTTAAGGGGAAGCCAACTTTTGCCGGGGAAAACGAGTACGGCTGTATAGACACCGGTATAAATAAGCAGGGCATTATAGCCGAAATAATTGCCGAAATGAAAGAGGAAAACACCTGGCAAAAGCTGGGGCTGCAGTAGCCGGCATTAGCTATGCTTTCATTTAAAAAGCATTTTCGGGCTAAATGTATTATTTTGCAAAGCAAATTCAGAATATGAAAAAACAATTACTTTCATCCGTTACTATACTTGCATTGGTTATACTTGGCGCTACCAGCGCTTTTGCGCAGTCAATAAGGCTTAAAAGCAGCAGCGAAAAACACCTTAAAGTAGTTTTTACCGGCGTAAACAATAAAGGAAAAGAAATAACCCGCACCATTGAAGATGTAGGGCTGGGCTTCTGGAAAACCTTTAGCCTGTACAAAACCAAGTATGGCTACGACCTCTACAACAACAAAGAAATGAAGGCCGATGGCGCTGACGGCTCCAACCGCTGGACGAAGATGGTTGTTACAGACGAGAAAACTTCTGCCAACGATATGCTGGACCTCACCCAGGATATTGACGAGAAGAAACTGGCTAACACACGCCTTTGGGTAAGGGTAAAAATCAAATACGACAACGACTATCAGCTTACTTATATCTCATTCTTCGACCACAGGAAAAATTAATGGGCGGCAATTTTGAACGGATGATTGCCGTTGTAAACGAAGCTTTTGGCTCAAGGAACGATACCGGGCAGATAAGTGTAGACGAAACCGAAAGGGAACTGCTTGCAGCCATACACCCGGCCACACTTTCGGAACTGGACAATGAAGATGGGCCTATTGTGTGGATATTGCTGGTGCCAACTACCACAGCGATAATGCAACGCTTTTTAAACGGTACAATATCAGAAAAACAGCTACTGCAAGAAACGCAGCCGGGCACTGCTTATGATGCTATTTACCTTTGCTCAGCTTCGGTATTGCCTGAATACAGGAATAAGGGGCTCTCTAAAAAGGTAGCGCTGGATGCAATAGACGCGATTAGGGAGTCGCACAACATAAAGGCACTTTTCTACTGGCCATTTAGCAACGAAGGCAAGCTACTGGCTACATCATTAGCTACTTCTACAGGCTTGCCGCTTTATGAAAAGGGGAATTAAGGCATATCGCCTTGCCCCTCAGGCAGCAACCAGCACTAATTCGGCAGGGCTTATGCGTACTTTTTTCGCCCAAAAATCAACTTTACGCCTTATCTTAGCCCCATGCAAAAAATATTGGTTGCAAATCGTGGCGAAATAGCCATGAGAGTGATGCGCACAGCAAAAGAAATGTGCATAAAAACAGTAGCCGTTTTTTCGGAAGCTGACAGGAATATGCCCTTTGTACGTTATGCCGACGAAGCCGTTTGTATAGGGCCTGCACTATCTTCACAATCTTACCTGCGTGGTGAAAAAATAATAGAAGCAGCAAAGAAAACAGGCGCCGATGCCATACATCCCGGTTACGGCTTCCTGAGCGAAAACGCAGGTTTTTCAAAGGCAGTTACCGATGCCGGGCTTAT
>CANBTK010000524.1 GCA_947372365.1 Flavipsychrobacter stenotrophus
AAAGCTAGTGTGGTCGCTTGGGCCTACCCCTGAACTATCAATGATTACTTTAAAGTCGTCGCCTGCCATTTTAACGGCATCAGCCCATACGGGCGATGTACCTACCCCACCCACGCTCAGCGCATGGGTACTATCGTTGAGGCGGCCTACCATATCCAGGTTTATCATATAGGCCACCTGTGCACTATCTATCTTCTGGTCTTTTACAAATGCTTTAGAACCATATAACCCCAGCTCTTCGCCCGAAAAATGCACAAAAAGGTAATTGTAGTGGCGCAGCTTGCTTTTCTTTACCCATTTGGCTATTTCCATCAGTGCCGATGTGCCGCTGGCGTTATCGTCAGCGCCATGGTGTATCAGGTGTTCTTTAGCCACATTGGGGTAAAGGCTGTTGCCATCTTCGCCATAGCCCAGGTGGTCAAGGTGCGCACCTATAACCACCGTATAAGGCGCCTTATTGTCAATAAAAGCAGCCACATTGTTGCCGGTGCGCTCTACTTTATTGATAGTAATATTCAGGTTAACGGGTAACCCGCCTGCTTTTGAGCGGATGGCTTTCTGCCAGCCTGCATATGTTACAAATGCGACAGGTAGCTCAAGTGCATCATTTTCGGCATGCTTGTTAAATTCAGGGGCGTATTTGCTGTTATAGCTATCAAAGAAAATAATACCGGTAGCGCCATCCTTTTTCGCCTGCTTGGCGGTACTGTACATATGCTTGTCGCATTCAAAATGGGGGTCATTGGCCTGGTCCTTGTCCGTATAAAGCGGCACCAGCCATATATTGCCCTGCTCCGTAACTTCAGGCAAAACGTCGCTGCTCAGCTGCTGGTTAGCGCTGTAGGGCAGCGGGAACGCTTCGTCATTAAGCTTTAAGGCTTTGTTGTTTACTTTAATACTGGTAGTGGGTGCCACTTCCCTGCCGTAGGTAAAATTGAACGGGTAACGGTACTGCCCTTTGTAGCCACCAATTTTAAGCGCTTTGTACCTGGCTTCGATAAACTCAACTGCCTTGCGCTCCCCTTCGGTGCCCGTCCTGCGCCCTTCAAGGGCGTCGCTGGCCAGGAAGGTGATATCTTCCTGTACTTGTTTGGCTACTTTGCGGTCAGCCTTTTTATGGGCGTGGGCTTGTAAAGTAAAAGCAGCAGCAACAGTCAATAAAAAAACGGCAGGTAAACGTTTGGCCATAGCAGTATTTGTACAACAAATTTACACGAAAATGCGAAATTAACCCTTAGTAAAAAACTATATAGCCATCTAAACTCAGCTGGCCCTGCTGGCGCCGGTTTGGGGCGTGGGCTTGTGCGTTGCAACAGGGGCCTACAAAATTTCACGGTTTGCAACCGTAATAACCAACCCTGAAAAAACATTAAAAACACTTACACATACAAATCCTTCTGCAATGGCCCGCCGGGGGTTACAGCATATTTTTCCAGGTCGGTAATACCTGCCTTTTTAAGTACATCTTCATCCAGGAATAAATTACCTGTGCATTCCTTTGAGGGCTGCTGCAGTATGTAGGCGGCACAATCGGCCAGTATATCTGGCTTGCGGCTCATGTTCATCAGCGTTTCGCCGCCCAGCAGGTTTTTCACTGCCGACGTGGCTATGGTCGTCACCGGCCACAAAGAATTAGCTGCAATACCCTGCGTTTTAAATTCTTCTGCCCAGCCCAGCGTCATCATGCTCATATTATACTTGCTTATAGTATAGGCAATATATGGGCCCAGCCACTTAGGGTCCAGGCTTATGGGTGGCGACAAAGTAAGTATATGCGGGTTGGTCGATTTTTTAAGGAATGGGAGGCAATACTTGGTAACAAAGAAAGTGCCTCTTACATTAATATCATGCACCAGGTCAAAGCGCTTGCTTTCGGTTTGCGGGGTGTTGGTGAGCATAATGGCAGATGCATTATTCACCACAATATCTATACCGCCAAATATGGTGTTCACCTGCTGCACCGCAGCTATTACCTGCTCCTCGTCCCTTATGTCGCACTTTACGGCAAGGGCGCGCCCCCCGGCTTCATTTATCTTTTGGGCTACACTGTATATGGTGCCCCCCAGGCGGGGGTCTTCGGTGGTGGACTTAGCTACAATAGCTACCCATGCGCCTTCGGCGGCCAACTTCATTGCAATAGCCTCGCCAATACCCCTGCTGGCACCCGTAATAAAAGCAACTTTACCTTTAAGCATAATGTTGTGTATAGATAGAGTAAAAATAAAGGCTAATGCTGAAACAAACTAATAAAATAAATGGGCACGGCTTTAAATAACTTCAGGGGTTATAATGGCATTAGTTAATGCCATTATAACCCCTGAGAGCCTATATTTTCAAAATAGCCTATTGCTTCACAAACATCTTCACAACGTTGTTGCCAGAGCCTGTGAGCCTGATGTAGTAAATACCTGTAGCAAGGTTTTTAATATCAAGCGTGATTGATGCTTTATTTATCGATTGGTTCATTACTACAGCGCCCATGCTATTCGTTATTGCTAACGAAGTGAAAGAACCTTCGCCCATCTTAAGCGTAAGCTCGCTTGTGGCAGGGTTGGGGAATACAACACAATCGCTGCTGGCCTGTGCAATTTCAGTAACAGAAGTGCCGATATTGGGGGTAATTGTTTTTGCGCCTGTGTGCTGCTTAAAGTTGATGGCTGGTAAAGATGCAGTGCTGGAACTTAAAGGCAGCATAGCCGATGGGGTTGTAGTATAGTTTAAATCTTCAGGGTAAATATAGTAGTTGCCATAAGCAATGCTTCCGAAAGAATAGTTACCTGTAGCATTGGTATAAGTATGCGTAAGCACATGGTGCGCAGCATCCATCAGGAACACAATCATGTTAGCAGCAGGTATGTCGCTTGCAGTATTTTTGCCCGCGCCAGAAGTGATGAGGCCACCTATAAAGCCGGGGCCCGCAGGCACCGTACCATAAACCATGTTGATGTCCATGCTGTCGGTTGTAGCTACAGTGTGAGTAACAGTAACTGCGGTATCCCAATGCGGGTTAGATGCCCCGTAGGTAGGCACAAAGCCACTTGCACCTACAACGGTACTTGAAGCATCAAGCACTTTGCCTTTCACTATATAAGAGCCTGTGCCCATGCCATTAAAC
>CANBTK010000525.1 GCA_947372365.1 Flavipsychrobacter stenotrophus
TATTAAGCTGGCACCAGTAATTGAGGCTTTGAAAGCCAATAAAAACTTCAATACCCTGGTGTGCTCCACCGGGCAGCACAAAGAAATGCTGCAGCAGGTGCTGGACTTCTTTAAAATAACTGCCGATTTTTCGCTGGAGGTAATGGAGCCTAATCAGCAACTGGCAGGCCTTACCGCCAAACTGCTCAACAAGGTAAACGACCTGCTGCTGGCCGAAAAGCCTGACATGATAATGGTGCAGGGAGATACAACAACAACCATGGCAGCATCACTTGCTGCATTCTACAATAAAGTAAAAGTGCTGCACGTAGAAGCCGGCCTGAGAACCTTTAACAAATTCTCTCCGTTCCCTGAAGAGGTGAACAGGATAATAACCACCCGCCTTGCCGACTACCACTACCCACCCACCAGCCAGAGCGAAAAAAACCTTTTGGATGAAGGCGTGCCAGATAACAAAATATGGATCACGGGCAATACAGTAATTGATGCACTGTTCCTGGGTTTAAAGAAAATAGAAAATCAGATTCCAGCCGGTATCCCTGCGCTGGGTTTAGATAATGTAAAAGGTTTTATACTGGTAACCATGCACCGCCGCGAAAACCACGGCAGCGGCATACTGAACATTTGCAATGCCATTAAGCGCATATCTGCCGATGCCAATATACCTGTTGTGTTCCCGGTACACCTTAACCCGAATGTAAAAGACGTAGTACATGAAACACTGGGCAACAACCCGATGATTCACCTTGTGCCACCAGCAGCTTACCCTGAGTTTTTATGGCTCTTAAATAACTCCCGCCTCATACTTACCGATAGCGGTGGTGTGCAGGAAGAAGCTCCATCACTGGGCAAGCCGGTATTGCTTTTACGCGATACTACAGAGCGCCCTGAAGCCGTAGAAGCCGGAACCGTACTAATGGTTGGCAGCGATACCGAACTCATTTACAAAGAAGCCATGAACCTGCTTACCAACGATGAAGCCTACGAAGCAATGGCCATGAAATCAAACCCCTACGGCGATGGTTTCGCGTCACAGAGGATTGTGGATACGATGCTGGAAATGTAGTTTAGTACATAGTAGTTAGTATTTAGTAGATAGACCGTTGTTGTAAAATATTTGGCCGGAGCGGATAGCTCCGGCTTTTTTGTTTCGCAAGCGGGACGCTTAGGGCTAGTGGGTATCAGGCCGATGTGTGACACTTGGGCAGGTTCGGTATATACTGGCGTTGCAAACGCCCATCCGTAGCATCCGCGTTAGGCAAACGAGGACGGGCAGCAGAATGAAACATAGGGCTAGCGCCCTCTTTGCACCCGAGCCAGCCACTTGTTAAATTTACCTGAAAACAAATGTGTGTTATGTCAAATGCATAAATTTGAATGATGAAACGCATGTACCTTTTAACGAAACTATTTTTGGTGGTTGCTGTATGCCTGGTGGCAACTAGCTGTAAAAAATCCCAAAACGAGCCAACGCTCCAATACTATCAGGGAAACACATTAAATCAATATTACACAGTAAATTTTATTAAGGCGGATACCTTAGCAATAATAAATGCATGGTTTACCGATGCCAGAAATGGGCACCAATTGATTTTTGCTGACCGGTCCCTCGTAACCGCTAATGGCGTGGTAGATAGTGCGCTGTATAGCAGCTCCCGCGAATTTTTCGATTGGCATATTCACAGCTCCACTATTTCATTTAGCGTGAATAAACAAAACAAAACGCTTACTAATGTTGTATCGTCATCTTCTGTCAATGACATTACGATAGTTATGGATTCCGTACTGTCCGTAAAAGATACCATGCATGCGTCGTTCAGTGGCGCAGCGCTGGCGGATGATGAATACATTGGGCTTTCAATGAACCGCGATAGCGACTCTACCAATCAGTGGAGCGGCATATCCTATCAATTCCTCAATCGGCAGTGTACATTGGATTTTTCGCAAACAAAGAATTTCTATCCCGGCAATTACACAGTACTGCTCGTGCGGATGAAAAACATACCATTACAACAACTCGATGAAAATAGCAGGGGGAACATCTCTGTTACAATTACGGACAGGAAAAAAGTTGTTGTAAAATAAGGTGAGAGAGCTTGGTCCCCTTCATCCGGCTAATGCTAGCCCATTTTATCCCTCTATGCGTTAAGGCTGTTGTCATTGAACCTTTACTGCTATGTATTTTTATGGGTGTTAAGGAAACCGCGATAGCATTTTTCTTAAATCAATATCATTTAGTCCACGGTAGTGATTTCCATCTTTCAGCCAAAATCCTAACATTCGGTTTTTTGCCGTCAAGCCGCGCAAATAGCTTTTGACCATTAAATTCACTATAAATAGTGCCTTGCAACCGTCGATCGACAAGTACTTCTAGTGTTTGTGGGTTAATTGCAATCAGGCCGTCATCGAATAGCTTATGAACATCTGCCCGTAACAATAGCCCATTGCAAGAAGAGTTATCCCCGTTTATATAATGTGGTTCAATATGTGCCCCGCTCAGTACATTTTCCACATCTACACCGGAAATACAACATTTCCCGTCGTAAACTATCATCAAGTTATCTTTAAATCGATCTTGAGCTTTTCTTCTTTTGCGCTTAATAATATCATAAATGCCAATCTGATCATTTTCGATTTCCCTCAATACGATATTTTCATTGAATACATCATCTTCCCCCGCCACAGCATTTGCCAGTATCACTCCAATTTGGTTACCATCGTCGAACCAATCCAGCAAAGGATGCAGAAAGACAATAGCCGTTTCCTTAGCCACAACATTGTTCAACGTTCTTCTCCCAACAATTCCACCAGCCGCATTCAAGCAAGTTATTGCTCTATACACTTCAACTTCATTTAGGCTCTCTTCTTCATGGAATTGTTCACAGTAAACAGTTATATTGCCGACATCAACCTTCTTAACCTTATATGTTTTCCCCTTTTGGGAAGAATTCCATATAACATTATTTTCCAAGGACTCATTGGCCATTGCACAGATAAGATCCCACGAAGTTTTGTTGTTAAGACTCGTTTCTAATTTGGGAGTTGGTAAGCGCCAATAGTCCTTCTTTATGTTTACAAGTTCGCCATCTGCTTTGAGCTGTTGTAGG
>CANBTK010000526.1 GCA_947372365.1 Flavipsychrobacter stenotrophus
TTTTATTTTTCCAACTACAACATGCATGACAACGGGGTTATTGTAGAGGCACAATGCATTGCGCCTCTACAGGCGGGTGATTTTTATGTAACAACTACAACATGCACGACAACGGGGTTGTTGTAGAGGCGCTATGCATTGCGCCTCCATAGACCACTGCTTTTTATTTACCAACTACTACATGCATGACAACGGGGTTATTGTAGAGGCACAATGCATTGCGCCTCTACAGGCGGCTGCTTTTATGTACCTACTACAACATGTATGGCATCCCGGTTATTGTAGAGGCGCAATGCATTGCTCCTCTACAGGCGGCTGATTTTTATGTACCAACTGCAACATTTGTGACATCCGAGTTATTGTAGAGGCGCAATGCATTGCATCTCTACAGACGGCTGCTTTTTATGTACCAACTAGAACATGTGCGGCATCCGGGTTATTATAGAGACACAATGCATTGCATCTCTATAGGCGGCTGCTTTTATCTACCAAGTGCAACATTTGTGACATCCGGGCTACTGTAGAGACGCAGTGCATTGCGTCTCTACATACGGGTGCCTTTGGCGTGCTATTACAACAACAGGAATCCAATTCAGGTTCTTGTTGAGCCGCAGGGGATCTTTACAAACAATAGAACTTATCCTGCTTCCAATTTGCAGGGTTATTGATGATGTAATTTGCAATACGGAAATAGGCATCCTTGTCCCTGATAATATGGTCGTGAAACCTTGCCTGCCATTTAAAGCCGGGGTTAACCAATCGTGCTTGTAATGTAACTGCCGATTTATACCCTCGTACAATAGCACCAAGATTCTTCGATTGCGGGCCAAATTTAGCTAGGCCTGCACGATGTTCAGTAATATCCACACGCGGTGTTGGCGCACTATTGTATTCATTCTCCCCAATAAAAATAATCCCGTGAAAATGATTTGGCATGACAACAAATTCACCTAATTGCAAGTTCATATCCGGCCTTATCACTGGCGTTTTTAGCCATTCCGACTGCGCAAGGATGCCAATATCGCTTAACTGCATTTCCCCATTATCAACCTTCCCGAAAAACGGGGCCATGCCGTTGGTACAAATCGTTACGAAATAAGCTGCATTAGAACCGTAATCCCAATTAACCAGCCGTGAGGTTTCAACTCGGTATTTCCCCTGAAATAGTGGCATTGCAACAATTAAGTTTTTACAGGTAGTGAATTTACATATTTTAGTGAAATGGAGTAGCGCTTGTACAGCATTTAAACCGGTACTTTCTTAAGCCCAGCTACAGGCATTGCAATTATTCGGTGCAGGGGTGCAACCTCCGTTTATCATGAAAGATAATTATAGAATCATAGGGCCGTAAAACCCTGGAGCCCCATACAGGGTGTATTATATACATTGATTGGAAACCCTACCCTTTTGTAGCAGCGGCCAGGTCCTTGATTAAGGTAGGGTCGCGCTCTATGGCGTTGCCAACTACTATTATATTGGCGCCTGCTTTGCAATTGTCGTAAACCTTTTGTGGGGTACTGATGCCGCCGCCTATAAAAAGGGGAATATCTATATGGCTGCTTACTTTGGTAATCATTTCGGTTGTTATGGGGTTGCGGGCGCCGCTGCCTGCATCCATGTATATAACGTGGTTGCCCTGCATTTCGCCCGCCCATGCAGTACAGAGGGCTATTTCGGGCTTATCGGCAGGTATAGGCATGGAGTGGCTCATGTAAGATACCGTTGTCTGCACGCCGCCGTCTATAAGTATGTATCCTGTTGATATTACTTCCAGCCCGCTGGCCTTTACAATGGGAGCCGATACTACATGCTGCCCTATTAGCAAATCGGCATTGCGGCCTGATATCAGCGACAGGTACAGCAGGGCATCAGCCAGTGGCGTTACCTGCGATGGGCTGCCTGGGAACAATACGACCTGTATATCGCTTTCGGCTTTAAAAAGGGTAATGCATTCTTCCATCTGGTGCGCCATAAGCAGGCTGCCACCTATAAACAGGTAATCTACCTTTGCATCATTGCATAGCTTAGCCAGGTAGGGCACATCGGCCGATGCTATCTTGTCCGGGTCGGCAAGCACTGCAAAACCACTTTTGTTTTGCGCCTTCAATGCACGTAACTGATCGTAAATTCTTCCTGTAGCCAACCTATCCTGTTTTTAAAACTCACACAAAAGAGGTATAATACCTGCTTAGCCTTCAGCAAAATTAATATAACAGGGGGAAAAGCCCCATCATGCATTAACTGCCTTGCCTCAATGTATTAAGTACCTAAAGTGGCTGCAAAATTAATAAAGCTTCCCGACTTTAACATTGGTAATTCGTTTTTATGGTAAAACCAGCTTGCAACGCACTTACTTCCTGCTGGCTAGAACTCAAAATTGGCACTGCCAAAAATGCCGAAGTACTTCGATTTGGCTTCGTCTGATATTGGTTTAGGGTTAACCCTCCATACAAAGTCAATACGGAAGATGTGGAAGATATTGGAAATACCTGTACCAATTTCGAGGTAGGGCGAGCCTTTAAGCGTGCGGAATAAATGTTCCCCGCTATTGTCCAGGTTCAGTTTCTGGTTGGCATCGCTCAGCGTACCTACTACCCCTTTGGCCGACCAGAACTGGCGCAGTTTCAGTTTCTTTAATACCGGTATGCGGTTAAATATGCCACCGCCTATATTGTGCTCTATATTAAACCCTACGTAGTTATCGCTCAGGAACTCGTAGTTGTTCATCATCTGGAAAGCGAACTTGTTGTAGTAATAGTATTCATTGCCGGGGTGAATCTCCAGTAGCGAATAGGGCAGCGTACCGAAATACTTGCCTGCAAACAGGTTGTAGTACAGGTGGCCCAGTGGCGGTATATTGATGCTCTCGGTTACGGAGAAGCGCACCTTCTGGTATTTGTAACTACTGTTCAGCACACCTTTAAGGCCAGCGGTAACTTCCAGTTTCAGTACCGGCCACTTGTTGGCAAGCCTTACCCTTTTGTATTGCCCTTCCAGGTATTTGTCTTTATAGGCATAGCGCAGTTCAAGCCCTACTTCCGAACTGATAACGGTATTGGATGGCCGGTCGCTCTCATCTACAAATATGGTGGTGGATGGCAA
>CANBTK010000527.1 GCA_947372365.1 Flavipsychrobacter stenotrophus
GGTTGCTGGTTTTGTACATCATTCCTATTGGCTTATTGCCGGGGGCATGCTGGCCCTCAAAACAATAACGGAATATATTTATATGGTTCCGGTTTCCATTTTCTTCCGCAAACAATGGGCGCAGGCCTACTTCCCGCTGCTGCAGCCACTGCATATCCTATACATAACACTGGCTGGCTTCCTGGGCTTTATAGGTAATTACAAGTGGAAGGACAGGAAAGTGAAATAATTTTACGCAGTAGATTTTAATTTTATACAGCAACCAACAATAGTAGTTGGTTATTTACGTTATAAATATATTTGCATTAAATCCAACCCGAACCCTATGAAACTGCCTATTACTCTGTTAATCACTTCACTGCTCCTGCTTTTCGGGTGCAGTAAAAAAGATGCCGCAAAGCCATCTTACAATTTTTCACACCCTTCCGGCACCCTTTATACCGGCGATAACGTGCGGTTTAGTAGCTCAGCCCCGTCAGGCAGCCTATCGCACTGGTATTTCGGCAACATCATCTTCCAACAACTATACGGAGGCATCACCAACTCCCCTTGCGACACCTGCACAGATTACACCCGGTATGCGGGCACGCCCTACAGGGCTGATACAGCAAGCGGCAACCAATGCGTACACATTATCTATACACCCGGCACCTATACCGTAGTGCTAACGGTGGGCGGCGACACCACCAGTAAAGTAAAAAAGGTGCTTACATTTTTGTCGCCTGAAGGTTTTGATACCGGGGTGAGCAAAATGAGGCACTGGTCCAGGTCCCGGTATGTTTTTGATGGGTTTTCCAGTAATGTTTACCCGCTTTCCGATACCGATTTTGCTATCAGCATCACCAATGGGGTTTGCACCACCCCTAAAAGTAGCTTTGGCCTTAATTGGTATTTGTCCTCGTCTTCAAAACTGGTTTATGAAGATGCCCCCAACCCACACACCTATCCCCGTGGCTGTGTCATTTATACCAGGGCAAGCGGGCAAGTTACTATAACCGAAAACCTCGGGTCATCTATGGCTAACCAAAATACTTACAACTATACATCGAACTTTTAAGCACACCATTGTATGTTTACCGCTGGCTGGTTTGTGGCCTTTATAGGTAATTACAAGTGGAAGGATAGAAAAGTTAAATAAAGATTCACACCAAAACACAAGGTTTAGAGTAATATTGTTTATACTTTTGGCAAAAATTTTAAATAAAACATTATGAGTACAATGACTCGTTCAAAGATTGACTTTAAGCTTCCTTATAAGGTAGCTGACATTAGCCTGGCAGCGTGGGGCCGTAAAGAGATTAGGTTAGCAGAAGCTGAAATGCCGGGTTTGATGGCAATCCGTGCTGAATATGGCCCGTCTCAACCACTTAAAGGCGCTCGCGTAGCTGGTTGTCTGCACATGACAATCCAGACTGCAGTACTTATTGAAACATTGGTTGCTTTAGGTGCTGAAGTTCGTTGGAGCTCTTGCAATATCTTCTCTACACAAGACCATGCTGCTGCTGCAATAGCTGCTGCCGGTATTGGTGTTTTCGCATGGAAGGGACAGTCCCTTACCGATGCTGATTGGTGCATTGAGCAGACTTTATTCTTCGGTAGCGAAGACCGCCCGCTGAATATGATACTTGATGATGGTGGCGACCTTACCAACATCGTTTTAGACCATTACACTGAATTGATTCAGCACATTAAAGGCCTTAGCGAAGAAACAACTACAGGCGTTCACCGTTTATACGAAAGGATGGCTAAAGGCACATTGCCAATGCCAGCTATCAACGTAAACGACTCTGTTACCAAGTCTAAATTCGATAACAAATATGGTTGCCAGGAAAGCTTAGTTGATGCTATCCGCCGCGCAACTGACGTTATGATGGCTGGTAAAGTAGCTGTTGTAGGTGGTTACGGCGACGTAGGCAAAGGTTCTGCGCTTTCATTGCGTGGTGCAGGTGCCCGTGTTATTGTTACTGAAATTGACCCAATCTGTGCTTTACAGGCTTCAATGGAAGGTTTTGAAGTAAAAAGGATGATTGATGCCGTTAAAGAAGCTGACATTGTTGTTACTGCTTCAGGCTGCCGCGACCTGATTACTGAAAAGCACTTCCGCCTGATGAAGGACAAAGCTATCGTTTGTAACATTGGCCACTTCGATATCGAAATTGATATGGCTTGGTTGAACGATAACTACGGTTCTACTAAAGATACTATTAAGCCACAGGTTGACCTTTACAACATTGACGGTAAAGATGTTATCATCCTTGCTGAAGGCCGCCTGGTTAACTTAGGCTGTGCTACTGGCCACCCAAGCTTCGTAATGAGTAACTCATTCAGCAACCAGACTTTAGCTCAGATAGAATTGTGGAACAACCACAGCAACTACGAAAACAAAGTGTATGTATTACCTAAGCACCTTGACGAAAAGGTTGCCCGTTTACACCTTGCTAAAGTAGGCGTAGAACTGGAAGAACTGACTACAGAACAAAGCGAATACCTCGGTATACCAAAAGAAGGCCCATACAAGCCAGAAATGTACCGTTACTAAGTAAAAACTAAAAAATTAAAAGTAAAAAGGCTCGCATTGTGCGGGCCTTTTTTGTTAAAGAAAGAAATTTTTCGCCCTGTAGGAGCTTTTGTAATTATTTTCAAAAGAAGATGCGCATTTCAATACACTGGTCGAAGCATTTGCTTCGTCCACCCATTCAGGAAGTATTTACTTCCGAAGAAAAAGTAATAAATTACAATCTATGGCCCTCAAATACAAAATTACCGACCAGCATGAGATTTACTTTGTAACCTTTACCGTCGTGAACTGGATAGACATTTTTATACGCGACCATTACAGGGAAATATTTGTCGATAGCATAAAATATTGTCAGCGCAACAAAGGGTTGCAAGTCTATGCATGGGTAATCATGACAAGTCATGTCCACATGATAATTGGTACAGATGGCAAAATGAAACTGGAGGATATCGTCCGGGATATGAAAAGGCATACCTCGCACAAAATAAAAGAAGTGCTTAACGACAATAGCGTTGAAAGCAGGAAGGAATGGATGCTCTGGATGTTCGGTAGAGCAGGAAGGAAAAACACAAACAATAT
>CANBTK010000528.1 GCA_947372365.1 Flavipsychrobacter stenotrophus
GCGATAACCCTGGTTGATGCCGAAACACGGCTCACGTCGCTTGTACCGATTGGCAATACAACAACTACCTTCCAGAAATGTGAAGGGACATTGATGTTGCCGCTGGCTATGCTGGTGGTAGTGCCGCCATTGCTGCCTGTGCCGCCTGAACCATAACCGCCTGCAATAATGTACAATTCATAACCCTGTGTAATCAGTACCCTGCAATATGCTTCAAGGGCTTCCCATGTTTGCTGGTTCATGTTAGGTGCCTGTGGCGACATATTGGTCATCAGGAAGGTTGCTGCGTTATCTGTAGCGCTGCCATCGCGGTCGTCAGATGGGCAAAGGTGGCCACGGTCGAAGCCTGTGCTGGTATAGTTAGATGTAGAAGCCCTGTAAAAGCCAGAAGGCAGGGTAGCATCCTGGTTAAAGCAATCGCAACGGGTAGCAGTGCCTTTCCAGGCAGTGCTCAGGTGCCAGCTTACCCAGTTAGCCATACCCTTTGAGTTGTTGTAAGACAGTGCGTACTGCGATTTTACCATCAGGTAGTTGGTAGTGTTAGATGTGCTGGTGGTAGCGCCGCTTGGGTTGCCCATAGCCATATTGTCATCGCGTGTTGCGGTGCCACCGGTGCCGCCGCCTGAGCCGGAGTTATCGGTGATGCTGAAATCGTCTATGTTTAACCTGCCGCCAGTAAGCTTACGCAACTGGAAGCGAACATTGCCTGTAACAGTTAAGGTGAATGTTGCAGTACTGAGCGTAGCCGAAGAAGTGGTAATGGTGCCGCCGGTTTGTGACCATGTACTGCCGCCGCTGGTTGAATACCAAAGTGTCCAGGTACTTGATGCATCGGTGCCATATATGGCATGGGCTACTGTAACTTGGGTAGCGCCACTAGTTTTATCAAAATTCATGGTAATGATGCCGGTGTTCTGCATACGTACCGATTTTGAGCCATTTTTATGGTCGCTGGTGGTGCTGCCAATAAGGGCATCATTAAGGTCCCATGTGCCGGTGGTAAGTGCTACTGTTGCATCGGCATAAGCAGTTTTTGTGCCACTTTCAAAAGTTTCGGGGAAGCCTGTGTAAACAGCTGCCTGCAGCCCGTTTTCAATAACCGTTGCGGGTGATGCTGTGGTGGAAGCTGCTTTGGTTATAGGCGCACTTTCCTTTTTACAATTGGCAAATGGCAAAAGCATGGCTGCTGAAGCCAATACGAGAAAAATTTTCTTCATGTTTGTGTGTTTTGTAGGCGCAATAGTACTACCGCCATATTACCAAACATGGATTGTTTTATTATGTTATCGTGAACAAAATGTTACCAGTTATGGTGCCAGGGAAGAGTGGGGAAGGCTGGTTAACGCGTAGGGCCATCGTCCGTTTTCGATTCTACCGCACCCTGAACTGACGCAGGCACGGCAGAAAGGAAATTGTAGCCGGTAGCCTTCTCTATAGCGCTGACGGAGGTACGGTAATAATCCCATGGGTGCTCGTTCACCGTTTGTAGGTTGGGCATGTCAACAGCAATAACGCGGGTGCTGCTGGTAACCACGTTGCTGCCCGCTGGCAGCACTACCACTATTTTCCAGAAGTGGGAGGGCACGTTAATCTTTCCGCCGGCTATACTGTTCACTATTGTGCCTTTGCTTCCCATGCCGCCAGTGCCGTACCCACCGGCAATAATATATAGTTCATTGCCCTGGCTAACCAGTTTCCTGCAATAAGCCTCCAGCGCCTCCCAGGTTTGCTGGTTAAGGTGCGGGGCCTGCGGCGACATATTAGTCATCAGGAAGGTGGCGGCATTGTCTTCATTGTTTTTGTCCCGGTCGTCAGACGGGCAAAGGTGCCCACGGTCAAACCCTGTGCCTGTGTAGTCGTGGGTTGTTGCCCTGAAGAAGCCCTGTGGCAGGCTGGCATCGGGCTCAAAACAATTGCAACGTTCGGCTGCCCCCTTGCTTTCGGCGCTCAGGTGCCAGCTTACCCAGTTGGCCATGCCCTTGCTGTTATTATAAGATAGGGCATATTGTTTTTTCACTATCAGGTAGTTGTCAGCGCCAGATTCCCGGGTTGTTGCCCCGCTGGGGTTGCCAAGGGCCATATTGGCACCTTTAAGTGCGCCGCTTCCCACCTTTTCGTTGCTGCCAGCTTGATGGGCGCTCTGCCTGGCGGATGCATTAATTACACTGAAATCATCAATATTAAGCCTGCCACCCGAAAGCTTACGGAGTTGGAAATGAATGTTACCCGTGGCATTTACTGTAAACTTTGCGGTATCAATGTTAATAGAAGAGGTAGTGATGGTAGCCCCGGCCTGTAACCATGGCGCTCCTTCGCCGGTAGTATACCACAGCCCCCAGGTACTGGCGGCATCCATACTAAAAACGCCATGGGCAATGCTAATTTTGTATTCGCCGCCCGCTAACTCAAAAAGAGTGGTTATAGTGCCGTTTTTCTGTATGCGTACCGATTTGCCGCCGTTTTTGCGGTCGCTGTTCGTATTGCCTATTGAGGCGTTATCAAAATCCCACTCGCCGCTGCCCAGCATAATGTGTGCTTCGCGGTATGCACCCTTCGACCCCGATTCAAAATCTTCGGTAAAGGAAGCTTTAACGGTTTTTTCCGCAGGCACGCTGGTTTCACTAGCTCCCTGGGGTAAGTAGTTATTTTGTTTTTCTACATGCTTGCATTGGCTGAAGAGCAGCAGGCCAAGTAATGCGGTAACGATAAGTGTTGTTTTTCTCAATGTGGGCAACTGTTTAGCAGGTTATTGCAGGTTGGGGCCTGATTATCAGGGGGTGTGTTGCAGTTGATAAATGTACAGGTAATTTAGATGCGGCGAACGTCAGGAAGGGCACATTGCAGCAACGGGGATCAGATAAAAAGTTTAAAAAATTATTGTTTTAGTTAAAGTAAATATCATGGCGCCCGGGCGCGTATTTTAATTTCGGGTTAAAACAGGGGGGGGATGGCAAAGGTTCTAAAAAAAATAATATGCAACGAACATGAGATTTTTATTATTTTTACGCATTATCTTTACTGCAAAAGCTGCAATCTCATTTAAAAGTGGATTTTAAAAATTTTTTATGAAAAAAGTTTTACTTAGTACAGTATATC
>CANBTK010000529.1 GCA_947372365.1 Flavipsychrobacter stenotrophus
CATCCTCCACTGGCAGCACTACGGCCTGGCTTATTCCATCCTGCGCTGTGAGTACCACTTCTATTTCGCCGGGCTCTATGCGGTAACCGAGTATTTTTACCTGGTCGTCTTTGCGCCCTAAAAATTCTATATTGCCATCAGGCAGGTAACGGGCAATATCGCCTGTTTTATAAATGCGCAGTATGCCCCGCTCAGGGTGCTTCCACTCAATGAATTTCTCTGTAGTAATTTGAGGCTGGTTAATGTAGCCCTCAGCCAGGCACCCGCCGCTTATGCACAATTCCCCTTGTTGCCCCGCAGCCACCTGCTGCAGGTTTTCATCCAGCATATAAATGGCTACATTGCTTATGGGCTGCCCTATTGTTGGCAGCACCGGCCACGCGCTAGCATTACCCTGTAGTTTTAACGATGTAACTACATGGCATTCGGTAGGGCCATATTGGTTGTACAAAACTGCATTGGGCAGCGCCACAAAGAAGCGTGCAACCTGCGGCGTTACTTTTAGCTGTTCACCCGCAGTTATTACTTCCTGCAGGCTTTTGGGGTAAATATGCGATATATCAGCAGCCTCGGTAAGGTACTGAAGGGCTACAAACGGCAGAAAAATGCGGTTAATGCCCTCATCGTCAATAAATTTCAATAATTGCTGCGGCTCCAGTAGCAGCCCTTCGTTAACCAGCACCAGTGTACCACCGGTACTCAATGTTGCAAATACCTCCTGGAATGAAACATCAAAGCTCAATGGGGCAAACTGCAGCGTTTTAGTGCCTATGCCAGCTACCGAATTTTGTTGCTGCCACTCTATGAGGTTCACCAGCGGCCCGTGTGCCATGGCTACGCCCTTCGGCTTGCCAGTAGAGCCGGATGTGTAAAGCACATAGGCTAGTTGCTTGTCAAAGAGGTAGTGTACCGTATTGGATGATATAATTATGCTGTCAAAGCTGAGCGCCGCTAAACCCAGCGATTGGAAAAAAGGTAATTCCCCTTCGCTGCAAAGGCAGGTATCAATTTCGGAATCGGCGATAACCTGCTGCAGGCGCTCCTGTGGGTAATCGGGGTTGAGGGGTAGGTATGCCTTGCCGGCTTTCAGTATAGCCAAAACACCAATCACCATTTCAATGCCCCTTGTAGTGCTCAGGCCAATGATGCGCGACCCTGACGAATGCGCCATTATCGCCTTTGAAAGTACAGTTGCCCTATGGTTTAATTGGGAGTACGTGATAGAATGGCTGCCAAAAGAAACCGCAACTAGCTCGGGGTGCTGTTCTTGCTGCTGTTCAAATAAATTGTGAATCAGTAAATTAGCTGGCAAAGCGGTGTAATATTTAATTTGTTAAATTATGTAAAACCCAAGTAACCATAGGCACAGAAAATACTGCGCCCAGTTTCTGCAAGATAAAAATTTAATTGAAAAGAATGGCTGCCAACCCGGTGATTTTTTAGTTAAGAGTATAGCCTGCTAATAAATTTTATAAATATGAAACTCAGTAACAAACAATGGTTCAGCAATTCCAAGCAGAGCAATACACTCACAAAAATTCGGTTTGTAACATTTAATTAATTATAGTATTTTTGACCTCATTTTTTTTATGGGTAAGAAAATTTTTGTTTCGTATAAGTATGCAGATCCAAATGTGAGGCAGCTCACGGGTAACAGCCGCACAAGGGCAAGGGATTATGTTGATATCCTGCAGTCCAAACTTGATAAAAGCGACCATATTTATAAAGGGGAAGACGACGGCGAAGACCTTAGCACCCTTGAAGATTCGACTATAGGGTCTAAACTTGGCGACAAAATCTTTGATAGCACGGTAACTGTAGTCTTTATATCAAAGGGGATGAAGGATAGTACCCCTGAAAAAGACCAATGGATTCCGTGGGAGGTGTCGTACTCTCTGAAGGAGCAGTCAAGGCAAGGCATCAATAGCAAGACCAACGCCATGCTCGCTGTCGTGCTCCCTGATATTGACGGAAGCTACGAGTACTTTTTACAGTATAATGAGGAATGCCAAAGTACAACTCATATGATTGGCAACCTTTTCGCAATTCTTAGGGAAAATATGTTCAACTTGATAAAGCCCGAAACGAAGGAATGTAACGGCAAAACATTACATTATGGACTCCATTCGTATATCCATGTTGCCAAATGGGACAACTTCATTAATGACATAGACAAGTATGTAGGTGAAGCACTGGAAATTTGGCGCACCCGCCCTAATTATAACATAAGGATGTATGTATAAGCCCTAAAGGCAGATAATTCTGTTTCAAAACACGGCTAAGGCGAGCTCGGATTCCCTACTTGTACCTATCCCTTTTTACCCCAAAAGCATCCCCTGCCTGAAAGTAGAGTTTAGCCAACGAGGCATATACCATTATTGCCATAGCTTTCAGCTTGTTGCCTCCCTTTTTGTCATTCCATAAATCCCTGCGCCAGTCATCAAAATTTTTAGCATTAACCTGGTCAAAGATGATGGAGATACTCGGTGTCAGGGCCTCGGCTGCATGCCAGGTGCCGGCAGGCACAAACATGGTTTCGCCCTGGTTAATGCGGACTATGGTTGGGGTGGCGTTTTTAAATTTTGGGTGCTTTTCGTAATCAGGGTTAAACCAGTTCACATCCGACATCCATTTGTTATCGGGGTTGGGGTACATACAATCGTCCTGCCCCAATGGGAAAACTATAAAGTTCTTATCACCATATAGCTGTGTTACCCATGCATTGGTGTGGTAAAAATCGAGGTGCAGCGTTGGGTACTTGCCGCCGGGGCTGCCCAGGAAAAGCTCAGTAGCACTGCCGGTTATTTTTATAGGGAAGGCTTTGCTTTCAAACCAGTTAGGCACTGCATAGTTCATGCTCAGGGGGCTTATCAGCGGCATTACCTCTGGCAGCTTGGTGACTACATCAAATATTATAGGGTATGGCGCGGGCTTGGCTTCTGTTGCATTTTCTATCATATCCAGCAGCTCGGCCATTGTATATTCCTTGCCATTCACCTTTGTGCGCCGCTCGCCAAAATTCTTCCTGAAATAATCGGGGGTAAACAAATCACGGGCTTTCCATGCCTTTGATGCATTCTTAAAAACCACCGGC